>VXNZ01000033.1 GCA_009840355.1 Chloroflexota bacterium | reverse complement strand
AAGTACGGCTTCGCGCAAGTCGAAGGCAATGTCATACCCTTCGACCCAACCGGCGACGAACCATCAACCGACAACTCTGAACTGATAACTGATAACTCTAAACTGACACCCACGCTCAGAGACATCGTAGCCTACCCCATTGCCCGATACATCCGAGACCGCACAAACGAAGGCGAAACCCTAGTCGAAGCCCTCTGCGACATAATCCACGACGACGGAGAATACGACAGTCAAGCAGCGCAGGGCTTCGGATACGGTGGAGTCCGCCCGCCCGCAAAGCCACACCACAAGCTCGCAGCAGCAAGCGAACTCCTGCGCCGCGCATTCGGCGAGTCCGCCAAACGCCGCAGGTCCGCATCCTACGACCCCGAAGCGGACTTAGACGACGCAGCCCCCATCAACGGACACTTGGCAAAGCTAGTCCGAGACAAGACAAACGGCGGCACGGAAGCCGCAGAACTCCTCATACGCATAGCCGAAGACGACCGCAGCGATGGTGACTGGACAGCCGCGCACCGCGTAGCAGCCGCGCGTGAACTGCTCCACCGCGCCTACGACCTCAACTACGAAGCCGTAAGCTGGGAGCATGTGCAGGCGTACAAGCAAGCCACCGACTTCGCAGACGAAGGCGCAACCCTAGAACACGCCCGCATCCAAGCCGGACGCAACGCCCTGCTCCGCGAATTCAACGAAGCATACGAGTCCGGCGACGAAGAGGCAGCACAAGAAGCCGAGGACAAGTACAACGCCTACAACCGCTACATCACCGAAGGCAAAGACCCCGAAGACGCAATGGCATTCGCCACCTGTGGCCCCAACGACCCCGACCCCGAAGAACTACACACCCAAAACCCTGCACATCCTGTTACCCCAGTCCATTCTGAGCCTGTCCTGAGCGCAGTCGAAGGGCCTGTCGAAGGACGCGACCGCAAGCACACCGCCGCCGCCCAAATCCCCACCCCCAAGCTGACCATCCCCATCAACAACCGCAGCCCCTAAAAATCCTGTCCATTCTGTTAAGTATTCTGTTACAATTCAATGCGGGCTTTGCGCTTATACTTCCATAAAGAGAGAGTCAGCCGGCATTGAGGATACGAAAATTCGCGTGGGCGGATATAGATGCGATAACAAGCCTGTCCAATGAAATAGGCGGCGTGAGCGGAACGGGCAGGGCGTTGGACGCCGCCGGGATGCGCGCCGTTCTGTCTGTGCCGGGCACCGATCCTGAGCGGCACTGCTTCATATCAGAGCGCGATGGCAAGGCGGTCGGCTATGCGATAGTCTCGTATGAGCCGCCGATTTCGCGCGCAGTGGCGAGCGGCGGCGTGCTGGAAACACACCGCGGCAAGGGTATCGGGCGCGCGCTGATGCAAGCAGTCGTGGAACACGCAGCCTGTCTTGGCGTGGACGCGCTGCATGTGGAAGCGGGCGTTACGCACTCGACCGCACAGCACCTGCTCGAATCGCACGGCATGAAAGTGGTCAAGAGCCTGTGGAAGATGCGCTGGGAAGGCGGCAACTTGCCGGATGTGGACTTGCCGCCCTCGTTCGCGGTGCGCTCGCTAGTCGCCGGTCAGGATGAGGCAACGCTGACGGACTTGCAGAATACCGCCTTCAGCGAAAACTGGGGCTTCAGTCCGAACACAGTGGAGCAGATAAGCGCGCGCGTGGCGAACAACCGCGGCGGACCGGAGAGCATCATCTTCATCACCGAGGATGGCGAGCCTGCGGCGTACAACTGGACGATGTTCATGCCCGACGGCGACAGTGCGAGCGGCGTTGTGTCGATGACGGGCGTGCATCCGCGCCTTCGCGGACGCGGCATAGGCAAGGCGGTGGTAACGGCGGGCATCGCGTATCTGGTAGAGCGCGGCGCGTCCATAGTGGACCTAGAAGTGGACGCCGAAAACACCCCCGCCCGCGAACTCTACCTGAAGCTAGGCTTCCGCAAAATCGGCAGCAGCGTCTGGTACGAGAAGCGGTTTTAACATCCCGCTATTCAGGCATGCTATTCCTGCGCATCCATGAAAGTTAACCGCTTGAACATCGAAGTCTCGTGCATCTTCATCGTCTCCGGCAGCACGACGCCTCCGGAGAAGACTATCTTCATCGCCTCTTCAACGGTTATGTCTGTGGCGTAAACCTCTTCCTCGCGTACGAAGGCTAGGTTGCCCGATGTGGGGTTAGGCACGGTGGGGATGTACACCACGACCAGCACTGCGTCGTCCGGGCTGCTTGCGCGCGAATGCCCTGCGGTGAACCCCAGCGCGAACAGACCCGGGCGCGGCCATTCGACCAACACCACGCGATTGACCCTCTGTCCGGATGGCATCGTCAGGCTGTCTGTCGCCTGCTTTGCCACGCCGTAGATGTTCTTGACCACAGGGATGTTCGACAGCACGGCGACTTTGATGTTGACAGCCTTCCTGCCGAGGCTCCAGTTTGTCAGCAATCCGAAGATGTACAGCACGGCGAGCGCGCACAGCACGCTTATCGCGCCGGCGGTGAAGACCGCCAAATTGGGGAACGCGATGGCGATGCCCATCCAGTTGACCGCTACGCCGGACAGCCTGCCGAACATGCTGTCCACCAGTCGAAAGCCGAATATGAGTATCCAAGCGGTGATGATAAGCGGCAGCAGCACTAGGAATCCCGCGAGCACCATGCCCCAAAAGTGCCGTTCGATCCGAATGTGCACCGAAGACTCGCGATGTTCCTCAGCGTCAATGTCGCCAGCAGGGGGAATGTGCGAATCAGAGCCGTTCATGCGCATCCTCCCAATGTGTCTCGCATAAGAATAACAGCGAGCTAACAGGATGGTAAAGCTGGTATGGGTGCAAAAATCCCGCTAGTTCTGTCCATCCGTGTCAGTAATAACATTATGGTAACAGGCAATCATATCATTTGCCATAGCCGCCCAGCTCATCCTATTCGCTTTGCGCCGCGCCGACCCGCCCATCGCCTGCCGCAGCGACGGGTTCTCCAGCAGCGTTTCGAGGCTGCGCGCGAAGGCGTCCGGACAGCGCCAAGGCACAAGATAGCCGGTCTTGCCGTGTTCCACAAATGTGGTAAGCCCGCCGACCCGCGACACTACGACGGGCGTGCCGCAAGCCATTGCCTCCACCGCGACAAGCCCGAAGCTTTCGTACCACGAAGGCAGCACGAACACATCCGCCGCATTGTAGTACGCTGGCAGCAGCTCTTGCTCAACCGACCCGGTGAATGTGACCATATCGCCAATGCCAAGTTCCGCTGCAAGCGTCCGCAGCCGCTCAACTTCCGTATCGCCTTCCAGTGTGCCGCCGACGATGAGCAGGCGCATGGTGTCTTCGCTTTTGCCGGAATTGCCGGAATCCGCGCGGTCATGGTCATACCCGATGCGCGACGGCGCCGCGTCTGCTATACCGCCGTCCTCGCTGACATGTTCACTATCGGCAATTCCCCCATCGTGCCTATCGTGCTCATTGTGCCTGTCGTGCTCATTGTGAATGAGAGACGCCGCGCGGATGAGGATATCGAGGCCCTTCAGCGGCTCGATGCGGCCGACATACAGGATGGTGCGCGTATCCGGCAGTCCGAGCGAATCGCGAGATGCGCGCTTGTCCGCTGGGCTGAACAGCGTGGTATCCACGCCCGGCGGAATGACCACGATGGGCGTGCCGTTAACCTGATACAGCCGCGAAATATCATCGCGCTCGATATATGTGGACACGACGAGCGCCTTTGCGGAGTTGATTATGCGCTGCTCGGCATTGGCGCGCTCTAGCGTTTCGCGTTCGCCTGCGCGCGCTCGCTGCTTGGTGCGCGCGAGCGTGTGGAAGGTGGCAAAGTGCGGCGCATCCCACACACGCCCTAGCTCGATGCCGACCACGCCCGACAGCCAGTAGTGGCTATGCACCAGCGCATACTCAACGCCCTCGCGCTGCTGAAACGCCAGCACCGCATCGACAAACTCGCCCGTGTACTGCAGCAGGTCTTCCTTGTCCGCATGCGCGGGACCCGCGTCAAGGTGGATGACGCGTGCGGTGCCGTGCTGTGGTGGCGTATCCGCGCCGCCTGCGTCGCTGGTATGCGCTGCGCTGCGATTATCTCCCATGCCGCTGCCGTCTGATGTGTCGGCCGGTAAAGTGTCAACAGGCGATATGCCCGCAGGGTATATGGGAATAATCTGCGGTTCGTCGCCGTAGTGCGTGCGGGTGAAAATATCGACATCGTTACCCTGCACGGCGAGTTCACGTGCGAGCTGGCGCACATAGACATTCATGCCGCCGGTGTTCTTCTCTCCCAGACGACCAACGGGCGAGCTGTGGAAGCATATCAGCGCGATTCTCATATTACGATTCGCAAAACTCCCTTCTCTCAAGATGGGGAGAAGGTTAGGATGGGAAGAATATCCTGGAGATGTTTGGCACGGTTGACCATCAATAGGTCAGCGTCGACCAAGCTTGCCCTAGGCACGCTGAATAACTAGCTCGTGGATGGTCTGATTCGTACCGCCGAGGTTGTACTTGTAGCGCTCCGAGCCGCGCAGGAAGTCGAAGGTCTTCTTGCCGCTTTCGATCGCGTCCTGGATGCAGAGCGCCTTGTTCAGCAAGCCCACGCTCAGGTTGGAGTATTCCGGGTCGTAGCCGCTGTTGTACAGCAGGTAGTCGCCGTTGTAGTCGAAGCAGATGCATGACGCCACGCGCACATCGTTAAGCTCCAGGAAGAATAGCTTGAACTGCTGCCGCTCCGAGAGCTCCTTCGCGAGTTCGCGGAAAAATTGCTCGCGGTCTGCGGTCAGGAAGTCGTCCTTGTCCGGTCTGCTCGCGCGCATCAGGCGGAAGAATTCGGGCATCGCGTCCGCAATCTCGCCTGCGTCTTGGAAGGCGTACTGCGTGGCTTCGTTGCCGTTGTTCAGACGGCGCAGCTTGCGGCGAAGTTCGTGGCGGTCCTTCTTGCGCAGCCCTGAAACATACTCGTCCCAAGACGGCTGCAAGTGCGTGTACGGCGATACATCTTCGTCCGATATGTCCGCAGACCAGCCGTTAGCCTCCGCCAGCGCGGGGAAGCGGCGCAGCGTCTCCGAGCTGTCTCGCAGCGACTTCAGTTCCATCGTGCGCCAGTCCATCGCCTCGATGCGCTGCCATATCGCGCCGTAGAAGTCATCCTCGCAGCCCTCACGCACAAGCAGGTCGTGGTAGTCGAACAGGTCTGTGTCGCCTAGGAACGACAGCGTGTCGCCCTTGACCATCAGCGGCGCGATGCCCAGCAGCGAATCGCCGTCGCGCACCGAGAATATCTCAAGGCTGGTGTCCGCGTTTCCGTAGCGCCGCCACCAAAGCTGCTGCCACCACGGCGTGATGAAAATGGTGTTGGCGCCGGTGTGCGGTAGAATACACTCCCATTCGTCGGCGATGCTGTTGAAATCCTCTTGTCGGACGCTGATTGTCATCGATCTCCCTATCTCCACTTATGGCACTCCGTCAAGGGCGCTCCATCAATGGCGGCGCGGGCGCGGTGCAAAATGCCATACGCACGCAATTCGTTTCCGGATATTTCGTTTCCCCATTGCCAAATGTCTGGGCCAAATGTCCGGCCCAAGAAATGTCCGGGACGCTGATTGTCGTTATCGAGTCTCCCTGAGCAGGGCGAAGATGTCCTGACGCAATTCGGGCTGGGTCTTCACGCTGCCTCTTGCGGCGGTGGTAACTATCTTGCTGCCCGGCTTGCGCACGCCGCGTATGGACATGCACATATGCTCGGCGCTCATTATGACCGCGGCGCCGGACGGCTGCAGCGTGTCGTACAGCGTATCGGCGAGTTGGCTTGTCAATCGTTCTTGTATCTGCGGCCTGCTCGAGAGTACATCAAGAGCGCGTGCCAGCTTGGATGCGCCTGCTACGCGTCCCGTTGGTATGTAGGCGATGTGCGCGATGCCGAAGAAAGGCAGGAAGTGGTGCTCGCAGATGGAATGGAACGGAATGTCGCGCAGTATGACCGTCTCGTCGTAGCCCTCGTCGAAAGTGGTGGTGAGCACGCTTGCGGCATCCTTGCCGATGCCCCAAAATAGTTCGCCGTACATCTCGGCTATGCGGCGGGGTGTGTCCGCCAAGCCTTCGCGCTGCGGGTCTTCGCCAATGGCGACCAGCACCTCCCTTACGGCGTCTTGTATCTTGGCGTAGTCCATATAATATATCTAATTCTAATCCACTTTCTTGACAGGACTGAATGACCATGCAACGCACACAACCCAGGCAAAAAAAGTCCAACCTAAGAAAATGTTAATCAAGCATATTGGGACTATCTGATGATGTTTCCGTACAAGGGCGATAATGCATGGAATAAAGTATGCCGCTATAAAGGGTGCGAGCAAGATTAGTTCAAAGAGCCCGAGTCTAAATGGCATCAGAGATAACTCTCCTTAAAGCATTTTTCGGCTTGCGATGGGAAACGAAGATATTCATAGACAGCCACCCCAACCCTAACCTTCCCCCATCGAGAGGGAAGGGACATATGTGATTATGCAAGTCCCATGGCGTCTTCGATGGCGGCGGTATCGGCGGGGAACTCTTCCCTGAATACGGGATCCACGCTCACCGCGGTATCAGGGTCTTTCAAGCCGCTGCCGGTGATGACGCAGACGACCTTGCTGTCATCCAGGCGCATGCCGCCGCGAGCCAGCTTCAGCAGCCCCGCAACTGAGGCAGCTGACGCCGGTTCGCAGAAGATACCTTCCTCTCGCGCCATAAGCGTGTACGCTTCCATAATTTCGTCGTCGGTAACGGAGTCTATCGCGCCGCCGGATTCGTCGCGCGCGCGGACTGCCTTCGTCCAGCTCGCCGGGTTGCCCACGCGGATTGCGGACGCGATGGTGTCCGGTGTCTCTATCGGATGCCCCTTGACGATAGCTGCCGCGCCTTCCGCTTCGAAGCCCATCATCTTGGGCAGCGTCCCCGTCCATTCCATCTGATGCGCTTCCTGAAAGCCCATCCAGTATGCGGTGATGTTGCCTGCGTTGCCAACGGGAATGAACAGATGGTCCGGTGCGGTGCCAAGATCGTTGACAATTTCAAACGCGGCGGTCTTCTGACCTTGCAGGCGATACGGGTTGAGCGAGTTCACAAGCACGACGGGATGCTTTGCGGCGAGCTCGCGCACGATGCGAAGCGCGTCGTCGAAGCCGCCGTCGATGAGCATGATACGCGCACCGTAGGTTACCGCTTGCGCCAGCTTTCCCCGCGCGACATACTTGTTCGGCACCACGATGACGGTGTTCAAGCCGCAACGCGCGCCGTAAGCGGCAGCCGAAGCCGATGTGTTGCCGGTTGAAGCGCAGACGATAGTGTCGCCGCCTTCTTCAAGCGCCTTCGCCACCGCAACGACCATGCCCCTGTCCTTGAACGAGCCGGTCGGGTTGCAGATTTCCAGTTTGAAATACAGTTCGCCACAGCCTGCCTCTGCCGCAATCGACTCGGACTTGACGAGAGGCGTGTCGCCTTCGCCCAGTGTGAAGATGGGCGTTTTTTCGGTCAAAGGAAGGTATTCCCCATACCTTTCGAGGACTCCGTTTATCATCTCTCTCCGCTTGAATCGCGCTGGGCTGGCAGGGTTAGCGTATGACGCTCAGACTGCTTGATTTTAACACAAATCGCCCTGAAAGACGAAAATTAACATCCATGTACAGAGGATAGACGGGATTGGGATGATTTTGTCGTGGCGTACTTGAATAGGGGAGTTGGGAGACAATACAATGGATGCTCACCGATTGGGCAAAGAAGGAAGGGCGCTTATGGAGATACAGATATTTTCCAGAAACATGAGGCTTAGTGAGAGGTCTGAGGATTACATTCAGAAGAAGGTGGCACGCTTGGAGCGGCATCTGACCGAACGGGCGGACGCGAAGCTGGAACTTAGGCGCACTTCACGCCGCTCCGAAACCGACCGCTTCGTGGCACAGATGACGATAAGCGCGAGCGGCGCGACGCTGCGCGGACAAGAGACGGGATTGACGCTGTTCGCGGCAATGGACGCCGTCACGGATGTGATGGACAAGCAGATTCGCCGCTACAAGGGCAGGGCGTACAGGACATCGCAGGCGCGCAGATCGGCACGCACTCAGGCGATGCGCGAGGACGCGGGAGCATTGCTCGAAGAACTGGACGCCGCTATCGAGGATGAGGTCGATGAAGCGATGGAGGAATTGGGTAGCCTCGTGCGCGTGAAGCGGTTCGCTATGAAGCCTATGACCGTCGAGGACGCTATAATGGAGATGGAATTGCTCGACCATGACTTCTTCCTGTTCCACAACACGGAGACGAACAAGTACAGCGTGGTGTACAGGCGCGCGGACGGGGATTATGGGATGATAGAACCGGACGCGGCGTAGGGACGGTGGGTAACAGGATTAACAGGATGGGAAGGATAGGACGTAGTGAGGGTGCGATAGACGAAGAGAACTCGACTAGGCACAGAACAGTTGAAGAGGTGCAGCTAGCAGTGTCTCGATTGTCGAGGGAAGAACTCAACGAATTCAGGGAATGGTACGAAGAGTTCGACGCAGAGGTATGGGACAGGGAATTCGAGGAAGATGTGAAGGCGGGAAGACTGGACGCGCTCGCTGAGAAGGCGATGGAGAATTTTCGGGCTGGCAGGTACACGGAGTCGTAACCGCCGCCGATAACGAAGTTCGCTTGGGTTGACGCGCGATTGCGCGAATGAAGGAGTATGGAATGTCACTGATGGCACAGGATCCCGAAATCGGGCGTGCGATTCAGAACGAAATCGAGCGGCAGCGCAGCAATATCAACCTGATAGCGTCCGAAAACTACGCCAGCTCAGCCGTGCTAGAGGCGCAGGGTTCGGTGTTCACGAACAAGTACGCAGAGGGCTACCCGGGGCGGCGCTACTACGGCGGCTGTGAGTTCGTGGATGTGGCGGAACGGCTTGCCATCAGTCGCGCTAAGCAGCTGTTCGGCGCGGAGCACGCGAATGTGCAGCCACACAGCGGTGCGCAGGCGAACATGGCGGCGTACTTCGCCACTGTCCAGCCCGGCGACACCATCATGGGCATGAGCCTCGACCAAGGCGGACATCTGACGCACGGCGCATCGGTGAACTTTTCCGCGAAGATTTACGATGTCGTGCAGTATGGCGTTGACCGCGAGTTGGAGAAGATAGACTACGACGCGGTCGAGCGGCTCGCGAAAGAGCATCGCCCGAAGATCATAGTAACCGGCGCGAGCGCATATACCCGCATCATCGACTTTCCGCGATTCCGCAGCATCGCAGACGAGGTTGGCGCCAAGCTGATGGTTGACATGGCGCATATCGCAGGGCTTGTCGCCGCAGATGAGCACCCGTCGCCCGTCCCGCATGCCGAAATCGTAACCACGACCACGCACAAGACGCTGCGCGGACCGCGAGGCGGCATGATATTGTGCGACGAAGAGCACCGCCGCGCCATCAACAGCGCCGTGTTCCCTAACATGCAGGGCGGACCGCTGGAGCACATCATCGCGGCAAAGGCGGTCGCTTTCGGCGAGGCGATGCAGCCGGAGTTCGTGGAATACCAGAAGAGCATCCGCGCTAACGCGGTCGCGCTCGCGGACGAATTGCAGGCGGGCGGTCTGCGGCTTGTATCCGGCGGCACGGACAACCACATCGTGCTGGTGGACCTGACGCCGGCGGACATCACCGGGCGGCAGGCAGAAGAGGCGCTGGGCGAGGCGAACATCGTGGTGAACCGCAACGCCATCCCTTTCGACCAAAAGCCTCCGCGCACCGCAAGCGGCTTGCGGCTAGGCACGCCATCCATTACCAGCCGAGGAATGGGCGTCCAAGAAGCGCGTCAGGTAGGCCGCCTAATCCTGCGCGTGTTAGGCAACCTATCCAGCGAAACCACCAAGCGCCAAGTCCGCGAAGAAGCCATGTCCCTCTGCGACCGCTTCCCCGCGCCCGGCTTGTAGCCTTGCTGCCCTTGCGGAAGATGGCAAAAATCCTGTTAATCCTGCGGGTTTAAGATTCTCCACCCAAATCACAGCCACACCGAAGTAATGTCCCACTGCCACAGCAGCAGCGACGCCTGCGATTGCAAGTCCAGCATATTGTGGCAGACGATTGCCGCGAGGCGATTCGTTGTCCACGCGCCATTAGGGAGCCGGTATATCCTGCTTGTGCGGTCGTCCGCGTTAGTGTTCGCGGGGTCTGTCGGCGGGCCTGCGAGCTGCCGTCTGATTTCCGGATCTTGGAGCATCACCAGGTGCTGCCGCCACCAGACATGCGGCGCGCCGCCAAGCGCCTCCCGCGATATGACCTCGTTCACCGACTTCGCGCTGCGCATCGTCCGCCGCATCGTGCTGAAATCACGCTCGCGGTCGTAGCCCGCGATGCCCCAGCGGTAGTAGAAGACGGGTGGACGGATGAGTTCGCGCAGGCGGGGCCACTTCAACGACTGCTGATCCGCGACCGACCGCCAAGCGTCCATCGTGTCGTGTTCGATGTGCGCCTCGCCGCCGATTGCATCGGCAATCCAGCCGCCAACGAACTTGCGATTGTAGGCGTAGAATGGGCGGGGGAGTGTGTTCCAGAGGCGTTTGACTTCGGCTGCCAGCGCCTCGCAGTCGGCTTCGTTCTCGGCTTGCAGGATGCGGATTGCGTTGCCGCTGAGCGTGCCGAATGTGAACATCCCATTCGGCTTGGGCGACAGGCTGACGGTTTCGACGTCGATTATCGTGCCTTCGATGGCGATGCCCTTCAGGGTGAAGTCGAGGGTCTGCATCAGCCGTTATTCAACAGGAAGGTTAGGGCGTTCTTTGCGGCTTCTTGCTCTGCAAGCGACTTGCTGCGCCCAGAACCTGTTCCCATAGCGACGCCGTTGACCAAAACTTCCGCAATGAATGTCGGTGCGTGGTCCTGTCCGGACTCACCGGTGATGCGATATTTCGGCGCGGAGAGACCCTTGCCTTGCGCCAACTCCTGCAGCGCGGACTTCGGGTGCTGCGAGTGCGGCGTGGCGTCCGCTAACTCGGCATTCAGCGAGTTGACGCAGAATTCGCGCGCCGCATCGTAACCCTTGTCGAGGAATATCGCGCCGACAATTGCCTCGAACGCGCCCGCCAAGTTGGAATCGCGCGACCTGCCACCGTTCGCTAACTCGCCTGCGCCCATAAGCAGCAGCTGCCCGATTTCAAGGCGTCGGGCAGCTGCTGCCAGCGTTTCATCCTTAACGATGTTGGAACGCATAGAAGTCAGCGCGCCTTCCTGCTGCTCCGGGAATCGGGCGTAGAGCGCTTCCGCGATTGCCATATCAAGCACTGCGTCGCCCAGGAATTCCAGCCGTTCGTTGTCCTCCGCGCCATTACCAGCGTGTTCGTTGATGTACGAGCTATGAGTCAGCGCGGTCGTGAGCAAACTGCTTTCGTCAAGCAAGTTGCCGATGGACTTCTTGAATGTGTCTGTGGGTGTAGTGTCGGGCATGGCGATGGTCAGTGAATACGTCGAATATCTTACAGGTGCTGGAAACTTACATCGATGAATAGGATAGACAGGATTGGGTTGTTGGCGATGGTTGATAGGAGATAGTGCAGTGAAAGGGGCATCCACATTCGGATGCCCCTCTACACTACTAAAAATCTACCCCAGCACGCCCTTGGGCCACGGGGGCTGCGGGCGCTTGATTTCGCCGAAGTAGTTGCGGTGGTTGGCGAGCGCTATGTAGTGCTCGAACGATGCTACCGCGTCCTCGTCGTCGGGGATGAACGCCTTCAGGTATGCCATGTTGCCGTTCTCGAACACATACGTCGGCGTGCCGAATATGCCCTCGGAGATTGCGGCTTCATGTTCTTCGCCAATCTTGCGGCGCAGTTCCGGGTCCTTCATGTCCTCGCGCATCTGGGCGGAGTCCAAGCCCAAGCTCTCGGCGAGTTCCAGGATCGCGTCCTCGTCGCTGAGCGAGATGCGGCCTTCGCCGCCGTGCCGCGCGACCAGCAGCGCCAGGTGGAACTTCGCATGCGCATCTTCGCCCTGTCGTCGTGCCGCCTCAGCAGCAATCTGCGATACGAGCGAGCGGCGCTCCGATGCGTCTTCCTGCTCCCAGACTTTCCAGTTGGAATCCAAGCCCTCTTTCAGATTGTGAGCGTTCTGCTCGAGGGAGAAGTTCTTCCAAGTGATATTCAGGTTGTCTCCGTAAGCCTTCTTTACCTTATCCAGCCACACGGCTGTATTATAGACCCACGGTCAAGCATAGTCGCCGTAAATTTCTACTTTCAGGTTCTCCATAATGCCTGTCTCCTTTCGGCTTGGATGTCTTCGAGTCGATGGCCCGATTCAGCCTGTTGTAATCAGAGCCACTACGATGGCCGTTCCTACTCCTGCGGCAAGGCCTATAAGCCCGATAATCCAGTTCCTGACTTCCCTGATGTCGGCTTCGAGTTTCTCAAAACTTGCTTTGACGTCGTCTCGGCACTCATCGACGCGCTCGTCGGTCGCCGCCCGAGCGGTTTCAAGTTGCGCAATGCGCTGCTCTCGGTTTGCCATACCAACAATCGATGCTTGTCGTGGCTTGATTGTAGCACAAGGGGAAAGAGTTTTCAGTAGACCAACGGTTCACCGTTCGACAGGCTCCAAAGGCTCGTCACAAAAGGAGTTTGGTATGGGTAACAGACTTGCAACTTTCTTGAAACAACCATGTAACATTTGCTTAACATAAATGAAACATTGGTGGCGTAGATTTTCCCCATCGTGTCATTCTCATACACTACATGAAAGGAAGGGAAAGAGAGATGACTTTATTGGGGGCTATGTTGAAGCCTACGACCTTGAAAATGCGCCTGCTGATGATTGGGCTGCTGGCTGTCGGCATCGTGCTGGGCGGCGGCGGCATCGCATACGCACAGAGCGCCGAAGAGGTTATGGGCACGCTGGACAACGCGATTCTGGTGGTCGCGGCGGCGCTGGTGTTCTTCATGCAGGCAGGCTTTGCCTTCCTCGGCGCCGGACTCATCCGCGCCAAGAACACCGTAAACTACATGACGAAGTCCTTCTTGGACTTCTGCATCGCGTCTTTGGGCTTCTGGGCATTCGGCTATGCGCTGATGTTCGGCGGCGGCGCGGCGGCAGGTTTCATCGGCTTGGAAGGTTTCTTCCTCGCTAACTTCAACGACGGCGACCTCGTGAGCTGGTTCTTCCAGATGGTCTTCGCTGGCACGGCGGCGACGATTATTGCCGGAGCGATGGCAGAGCGCACGAAGATCAACGCCTACTTCGCGTATAGCTTCATCGTCGGCGCGCTTATATACCCAATCTACGGACACTGGGCATGGAGCGACCACGGCTGGCTGGCAAGCATGGGCTTCGCTGACTACGCAGGCTCCGGCGTCGTGCACATGATTGGCGGCTTCCTTGCGCTCGCCGGCGCGATGGTCGTCGGTCCTCGCAAGGGCTGGGAGCAGGGCATCACCATTCGCGGTCACAATGTTCCGTATGTGGTCATCGGCACTTTCATCCTGTTCTTCGGCTGGTTCGGCTTCAACATCAACTCCGCGACGCTCGGCTTGAACGCGGTCAACACGCTGCTCGCCGGCGCTGCCGGCGCGACAGCCGCGATATATGTAACGCTGATTCGCACAGGCAAGGCAGACATCGAGATGGCGGCGAACGGCGCGCTCGCCGGTCTGGTCGGCATCACCGCCGGCTGCGCATACGTCGATACTTGGGGGGCGGTCGTCATCGGTCTGATAGCGGGCATCATAATGATCTTCGGCGTCAGCTTCGTGAAGAATGTGCTGAAGGCGGACGACCCGGTAGGCGCAGTTACGGTGCACGGCATCTGCGGCGCTTGGGGCTTGCTCGCGGTAGGCATCTTTGCCACCGGACATAACGATGTAACCGGAATGGTAGTCGGCAACTTCACGCAGATTATTCCGCAGATAGTCGGCATCGTCGCCGCGATAGTCTGGGGCTTCGGCGGCGGCTTCATACTATTCAAGGTGCTAGACCTGACTATGGGCTTGCGCGTTGATGAGCAGGAAGAGGAAGACGGCCTGGACGAGCACGAGCACGGCACGGTCGCCTATCCGGTAGCCGAGTAATCGACAAAGCTAACGCCGGCTAGCGTCAATGGACAAGTAACGGGACGGGATGGGCAGGAAACGGCACGACGAAGCCTATCCTGTCCATCCTGCGTATCCAAGCTGGTTAATCGGCAATATGTAACATCGATGTAACAATTGCGTAACACGCTTGAAACATGCCTGCCGCAAAATGGTTTGTAACTCATACACAACAGACACATTCTTCTATCACGGGAGGCAGTTATTATGGAGTTGATGCTAGCAGGTGTGGCATTCGCCGCGTTGTTCGCCTTGTGGGTGGTTGTTCCCAGCGCGGTTCGCAGGAACCGCAGTAAGTAATCCCGGCTGAATAATTGGAAATCAGCCATAAATCTTGTAAAATTACCAGCGAGGCTTTATCACATGAAAGTCTCGCTGGTTTGCTGTCTAAACCGATTTGCGGCAGCGTATCACACGCCAATCCGCCCGACATGGCGGACCGATAATCCGTTAAGGCGCTCTAGTCATATAGTCCCAACAGGAGGCAAGGAATGAATGTTTACAAGGCGGAATACATCTGGGTGGACGGCACCGAGCCTACCGCCAAACTCCGCTCTAAGGGCAAAGTTGTGCCCGTCGGCGAAGAGCCGCCGGTGTGGGGCTTTGACGGCTCCAGTACTAACCAGGCGCCCGGCGAGGACTCGGACTGCGTGCTGAACCCCGTGTTCACCTGCCCTGACCCGATCCGTGGCGGCGACAACGTGCTGGTGATGTGCGAAGTGCTGCTGCCGGACATGACCCCGCATCCCTCCAACACGCGCGCAGCATGCGCAGCTGCCGCCGAGAAGTACGCCGACCTGGACTTCTGGTTCGGCATCGAGCAGGAATACACCTTCTTCACCGGCGTCAGGTCGCAGCCTCTTGGCTGGCCCGAGAATGGCTTCCCCGCACCGCAGGGCGGCTACTACTGCGGCGTCGGTTCGGACGAAGTGTTCGGCCGCCCGGTAGTCGAAGAGCATCTAGACGCCTGCATCGCAGCCGGCTTGGAAATCTCCGGTATCAACGCCGAAGTTATGCCCGCGCAGTGGGAGTTCCAGGTCGGTCCCGTCGGCTCGCCCGCAGTGGCAGACCAGCTCTGGATCGCGCGCTGGCTGCTGTATCGCATCGGTGAGAGCCACAGCGTCGCCGCCACGCTCGATCCCAAGCCCGTCAAAGGCGACTGGAACGGCGCCGGAGCGCACACCAATTTCTCCACGAACGCCATGCGCGAGAACTACGATGCCTGCATTGCCGCGGCAGAGGCGCTTGGCGGCAACCACGAAGAGCATATCGCCAACTATGGCGCGGACATCGAACAGAGGCTGACCGGCCTCCACGAGACCGCATCCTACAAGGAATTCAAATACGGCGTCTCCGACAGGGGCGCGTCCGTTCGGATACCTTGGCAGGTCGCCCGCGACGGCAAGGGCTACATCGAGGACAGGCGACCCAACGCCAACATGGATCCGTACAAGGTTACGGAACTCATCATCAACACCGTCGGCTCGGCGGCATCGGCGTAACGCCGGCGCATTCCTGACGATATGATGATAAATTGACGGCTGTCATAGCCGAAGAACCGAAGCCTGTGCAGCGCCGGGGATGGAATTGCGCAGGCTTCTTTCGCGTCAAAATGAAGTCGTAGCAAGAGTTAGGCTGGCAATGTGGTGCCTGCTGCCCATGTACGCTTGCTTCCGCGCATTAGATTGACACAATTTTCACAAACTGATATACTATCTCAACCGCGAATTACAGGCGTGCAGCAGTATCATGGCAATCACCGCAGGCACGGCTGTCTGATATTCGTGCATGCCCACATGCCGCAATCGGCGAGCGTGGCGATCATAAAGAGGCTGACATGTTAGCGAGAGACTACGAAGCGACTGAATTCGTTCTGCGTGAGGCGCGAGAGAACGATGTCAAGTTTATTCGTCTATGGTTCGCCGACATACTAGGCAATCTGAAGGGCTTCGCCATCACAGTCGAAGAACTCGAGCACTCGCTCACACGCGGCATGGGCTTTGACGGTTCCGCGATTGAAGGCTTTGTGCGCTCGGACGAGCGCGATATGTACGCGCTGCCCGACCCGAACACCTTCAACGTGCTGCCATGGCGGCCGCGCGAGAACGCCGTTGCGCGCATGTTCTGCGACATCATCACGCCCGACGACGAACCTCTCGAAAGCGACCCGCGCGCCGTGCTCAGGCGCAACCTCGCGGACGCATCGAAACTCGGCTATACATACTATGTCGGCCCGGAAATAGAGTACTTCTATTTCAAAGACGCGAAGGGCACGGTTACCGAGGACAGGGGCAGCTACTTCGGGCAGGGCGCCGGCGACGATGCGACCGACCTGCGCCGCCAGACCGTCCTGACGCTCGAAGACATCGGCATCCCTGTCGAATCCAGCCATCAGGAAGGCGCGCCCAGCCAGCACGAAATCGATTTGCGCCACACAGACGCCCTCACCATGGCGGATACGATTATGACTTATCGGCTGGTGGTCAAAGAGGTCGCGCGGCAGAACGGCTATTACGCGACCTTCATGCCCAAGCCGCTGGACGGCGTGAACGGCAGCGGCATGCACATGCACCAGTCGCTGTTCCAAGGCGACAGGAACGCCTTCTACGACGACGATGACGAACACCATCTGTCCGAGACGGCGAAGTTCTTCATCGCAGGGCTGATGAAGCACGCCCGCGAGATTACCGCCGTAACTAACCAGTGGGTGAACTCGTACAAGCGCCTCGTGCCAGCGTTCGAGGCGCCGACCTATGTTACATGGTCAACTGTCAACCGTGCCGACCTCATTCGTGTGCCCGACTTCAAGCCGGGCAGGGAAGAATCGCGGCGCATCGAGTTTCGCTCGCCCGATCCGGCGTGCAATCCGTATCTGGCGTTCAGCGTGATGTTGGCGGCTGGCTTAAAGGGCATCGAGAATCGCTACGAATTCCCGCAGCCCGCGCAGGTGAACGCCCTTCGCCTGACGCAAGCGGAACGCGACGAACTTGGCATCGAGGCGCTGCCTGCCAATCTGTGGGAGGCAATTGGCATCACCGAACGAAGTGAACTCGTGCAAGACGCGCTGGGAGGGGCTGTGTTCAACAGCTTCATAGAGAATAAGAAGATAGAGTGGGAGAACTATCACAGCCGCGTGGCGGACTACGAGAAAGAGCACTATTTGCCGGTGCTATAACGCCGGCGGCTCGGCAATCGCACTACGGACGCGGCGTTTCGATTCTCTCGCAAATCCTAATTCCCGCCTACGTGTAGTGCGCAATTCCCCGCGCAACCATGCACCGGAGAGCCGCGATTTCCCCACATTATATTTCCCCCTCTATAAGGGGCAATACCTACCTACACCTATGATGTAAAAGGTAACCGACGAGAGGCACGGACATGTCCGAGAGATACATACCCAACTTGACCAAGCAAGGGCTGTACGACCCGCGCTTTGAGCACGAAGCCTGCGGTGTGGGGCTTGTCGCCAATATCAAGGGTGTGCGATCGCACGACATCCTCAAGCGCGGACTTGAAGTGCTGTGCAATCTCGAACATCGCGGTGCGAAGGGCGCTGACCCGGAGACGGGTGACGGCGCCGGCGTGCTAATACAAATGCCGCATGAATTCTTCCGCAAGGAGATGCAGCAACTTGGCGTCGAGCCTCCGCAGCCGGGTAATTACGCGGTCGGCATGGTTTTCATGCCGCATGACGAAGCGAGGCAGCGCCAAGTCGAAGGCATAGTGCGCAGCTTCGTGGAGCAGGAAGGGCAGGCGCTGCTTGGCTGGCGTGATGTGCCTATATCACCCAATGAGATTGGTACATTAGCATACGAAGTAATGCCTGCTATTCGGCAGTTCTTCGTCGGACGCAGCGCAGACTTGCAGACTGACTTCGATTTCGAGATGAAGCTGTATGTCATTCGCAGGCAGTTCGAGGACGCCGTTGCGGAGTCCGGTCTGGACGAACGGAATGACTTCTATGTGTCCAGCCTATCGCCAAACAAGATTGTGTATAAGGGGCTGATTCACGCCACGCAGCTTCAGCATTTCTACCACGATCTGGCTGATGAGAGTGTGGTTACCTCTTTCGCGCTGGTGCACTCGCGCTTTAGCACGAACACGCTCGGCTCCTGGCGGCTGGCGCACCCGTATCGCATGGTGATACACAACGGTGAGATAAACACCCTGCGAGGCAACATCAATTGGATGACGGCGCGTGAAGGCATGTTCGCGTCCGATGCGCTCGGCGATGATTTGGATAAGCTGCTGCCCATCGTCACGAAGGGCGTGCAGAGCGACACTGCCAGCTTCGACAACGCGCTGGAACTGCTGCTCGCCACAGGCCGCTCCCTGCCGCATGCCTTGATGATGATGATACCGGAGGCGTGGGGCGACCATCTGCCGATGGACCAGGCTAAGAAGGACTTCTACGAGTATCATTCCTGCCTGATGGAGCCGTGGGACGGCCCCGCTCTTATCATCGCGTCCGATGGCACGAAGGTGTGCGCTGTGCTCGACAGGAACGGCTTGCGCCCGTGCCGCTATCTCGTTACCACCGACGACTTGCTGGTGATGGCGTCCGAGACCGGCGTGCTGGATGTGCCGGCGGAAGATGTGCTGTTCAAGGATCGCATCCATCCTGGCCGTATGTTCATGCTGGACACCGAAGATGGCCGCCTCGTGGACGACGCCGAGCTGAAGAGCTCGCTTGCCGCACAGCAGCCCTACGGCGAATGGCTGCGCGAGAACCGCGTGTCCCTGGATGACCTGCCGGACGAGCCGGAGCAGCCCACATTAACCAACGGCGGGCTGACTGCGCGCCAGGTGGCATTTGGCTACACGCTCGAAGATATGCGCATGATTATGGAACCGATGGCGGAAACGGGTAGCGAACCGATAGGCTCGATGGGCAACGACACGCCGCTCGCGGTTCTTTCGGAACAAAGCCCGTTGCTCTTCAACTACTTCAAACAGCTGTTCGCGCAAGTCAGCAACCCGCCGCTGGACGCGATCCGTGAAGAACTCGTTACATCGCTCGAATCGCGCGTTGGCAGCGAGCGCAACCTGTTCACCGAGACACCGGAACATTGCCGCACACTGCGCGTAAAGCGCCCGGTGCTGTCTAATCCTGAACTCGAAAAGATACGCCAAATCGACCTGCCCGGCTTGAAGGCGAAGACGATACGCACGCTGTTCACCACAGACGAGAATGACGGCGCACTCGCACGCGCGGTCCGGCAGATATGCGACGAAGTATACGAAGCCGTCGAAGCGGGCAACACAATCATCATCCTGTCCGATAGGTGCGTGGATGTGTACAACGCGCCCATTCCCAGTCTTCTCGCCGTCGCTGCTGTGCATCACCACCTCATACGGCAGGGCGTGCGTACGAAAGTCAGCCTCATCGTCGAATCCGGCGAACCGCGTGAGGTCGCGCATCTTGCCGTGCTCATTGGCTACGGCGCGGTCGCTGTCAATCCATATCTCGCATTCGAGACAATCCGCGATATGGCGGAAGATGGCGGCGCGCTAGCGGGCATGGTCGATTACGAGACCGGCGTGTACAATTACATCAAGGCTGCTGACAAGGGCATCCTGAAGATTATGTCCAAGATGGGCATATCCACAATCGAAAGCTATCGCGGCGCGCAGATATTTGAGGCTGTGGGGCTGAACTCCGAATTCATCGACGACTACTTCACTTGGACGCCATCGCGCATCGGCGGCATCGGCATCTACGAGATAGAGCAGGAAAGCCGCAAGCGCCACGAAGCGGCATTCCACCAACTTTCGCCTACGAGCAGCCTAAACTTGCAGACCGGCGGTTTCTACCAGTGGCGGCGCGACGGCGAATACCACATGTGGAATCCGGACACTATCAGCCGCCTGCAGTTCGCAACGAAGACGAACAATTACGAGACTTACCAGCAGTTCGCGGATTTCGCCAACAATTTCAGCCGCGAACTCTGCACAATCAGAGGATTGCTGGATTTCAAGATGGCGGATACGCCGCTGTCTTTGGACGAAGTGGAACCCGCGGCGGACATCGTGAAACGCTTCGCCACCGGCGCAATCTCGCTTGGCTCCATTAGCCGCGAGGCGCACGAGACGATGGCGATAGCGATGAACCGAATCGGCGCGCGTAGCAACACCGGCGAGGGCGGCGAAGACTTCCATCGCTACACGCCGGACGAAAACGGCGACTCGCGCAACAGCGCCATGAAGCAGGTTGCGTCCGGACGTTTCGGCGTTACCATCAACTACCTCGCCAGCGCGCGTGACTTGCAGATTAAGATGGCGCAAGGCTCCAAGCCCGGCGAGGGCGGGCAGCTCCCGGGGCACAAGATAGACGAGTACATCGGCTGGGTGCGCAACTCCACGCCCGGCGTCGAACTAATCTCGCCGCCGCCGCACCATGACATATACTCAATCGAAGACTTGGCGCAGCTTATCCACGACCTGAAGAACTCCAATCCCGACGCGCGAGTGCATGTCAAACTCGTCGCAGAGGCGGGCGTCGGCACTATCGCGGCCGGCGTATCCAAGGGGCACGGCGATGTCGTGCTAATCAGCGGCGACAGCGGCGGCACGGGTGCATCGCCGGAATCGTCCATCAAGCACGCGGGCTTGCCGTGGGAGCTCGGTGTCGCCGAGACGCAGCAAGTGCTGGTGCTCAATGACCTGCGCGGCAGAATCGTCGTGCAGACGGACGGGCAGCTAAAGACGGGCAGGGATGTGGCAATCGCATGCCTGCTTGGCGCGGAAGAGTTCGGCATGGCGACCGCGCCGCTAATCAGCCTTGGCTGCATTATGCTGCGCAAATGCCACCTGAACACCTGCTCGGTCGGCGTCGCCACGCAAGACCCCGAACTGCGCAAGATGTTCGCCGGCAAGCCCGAATATGTCATCAACTACTTCTTCTTCGTCGCCGAAGAACTGCGGCAGATCATGGCGGAGATGGGCTTCCGTACCATAAACGAAATGGTCGGCCGCATGGACAGGCTCGACACGCGCGAAGCAGTCGCACACTGGAAGGCGCAAGGCTTGGACTTCTCCAACCTGCTGTATATGCCGCAGGTGCCGGACTCGGTTGCGACATACTGCCGTGAAGAGCAAGACCACGGGCTGGAACGCGCGCTGGACAACGAACTTATCGAGTTGTGCGTGGACGCCATCGATTCCAAGAAGGCGGTGACGCTCGACCTGCCGATAAGCAATCGCAATCGCACGGTTGGCACGACGCTCAGTTACGAGATTGCTAAGCGGCACGGCATCGAGGCGCTGCCTGACGATACGATAACGATAAACTTCAGCGGCTCGGCGGGGCAAAGTTTTTCCGCGTTCCTCGCGAAGGGCGTTACGATGCGCGTGCGCGGCGACGCCAACGACTACTTTGGCAAGGGCTTGTCCGGCGGCAAGGTTGTCATCGCACCGCCGCCGGAAGCGTCTTTCACGCCGGAAGAAAACATTATCGTGGGCAATGTAGTATTATATGGCGCTACGGGGGGCAAGGCGTTTATCCGCGGCGTCGCGGGCGAGCGCTTCGCAGTGCGCAACAGCGGCGCGGAGACCGTCGTAGAAGGCGTTGGCGAGCACGGTTGCGAATACATGACGCGCGGCAAGGTGGTCGTGCTTGGACCGACCGGGCGCAATTTCGCCGCAGGTATGAGCGGCGGCGAGGCGTATGTGCTGGACGAGAGCGGCGATTTCGCGTCCCTCTGCAACCATGAGATGGTCGGCTTGGAAAATGTGGAAGACGCCGAAGACGAACACGGACTGCGCAGCCTGATAGAAGAGCATTACGAACAGACCGGCAGCGCAAACGCCCGCCGCGTGCTGGACGACTGGGACGCAATGCTGCCCAAGTTCGTTAAGGTGATGCCCCACGACTACAAGCGCATACTGATGGAGCGCGCAGCCGCAATTGCCGCGGACTAATCTGAACGACATATCATTTACAACCACGACATTCCTGCAATCGCAGGAATGGCTGAGTGAGAGCGCAGGCGAACCGATACATGGGAAAGCCAACGGGTTTCAAGGAATACGGACGGCAGGGACCGCCGCAGCAGGCTGTTAGCGACCGAATCCGGCATTTCAGCGAGTTCTACTACAATTGGGGCGAAGAGCAGGCTAAAGAGCAGGGCGCAAGGTGCATGAACTGCGCCGTTCCGTTCTGCCATACGGGTTGTCCGCTGGGAAACCTGATACCAGACTTTAACGATCTCGTGTATCGAGGCAAGTGGCAGGAGGCTCTGGCTGAGCTTCACGCCACGAACAACTTCCCCGAGTTCACCGGCAGAATATGTCCCGCGCCGTGCGAAGCCGCTTGCGTGCTGAACATCAACCAAGACCCGGTTACCATCGAGTACATCGAAAAGGCGATCGCGGACAGAGGCTGGCAAGAAGGCTGGATAGTCCCTGAATCGCCGTCGCAGCGCACGGGCAAGAAGGTCGCCGTGGTCGGTTCGGGTCCAGCAGGGCTTGCCGCCGCGCAGCAGATCAATCGTTGCGGACACTGGGTTACCGTGTTCGAGCGCGACGACTACATTGGCGGACTGCTGCGGCTCGGCATCCCGGACTTCAAGCTGGAAAAGACCGTCGTGCAGCGGCGCGTCGATCAGATGACGGCAGAGGGTATTATCTTCAAGTGCGGAGTCAATGTGGGCGTTGACATTTCCGGCGAAGAGCTGACGCGCGAGTTCGACGCGGTCGTGCTGACCGGCGGCTGCACCATCCCGCGAGACCTGCCTGTTCCCGGCCGCGAGCTGGATGGCGTGCATTTCGCGATGGATTTCCTGACGCAGCAGAATCGTTTGAACGCCGGCGAGCATATTCCTGACGATGAGCGTATCAGTGCCGAGGGCAAGCGCGTGGTAATACTGGGCGGAGGCGATACCGGCTCCGACTGCCTAGGCACATCGCACCGGCAGGGCGCTGAAATTGTCTATCAGTGCGAGCTGCTGTCCGAGCCGCCGATCGAGCGCGGTGAGAACAACCCCTGGCCTCAGTGGCCTATGATCCTGCGCACATCGTCTTCGCAGGAAGAGGGCGGTGTGCGCGACTATGATGTGCTGACGACGCACTTCTCCGGCAGCAACGGCAACGTGGAGAAGCTGCACGCCGTTCGCGTCAACTGGGGCCCGCCCGACGCATCCGGCCGCCCGAGCATGGAGCGAATAGAGGGCAGCGAGTTCGTGATAGACACCGACCTCGTGCTGCTGGCGATGGGCTTCGTGAGTCCACAGCGCGAAGGCATCGTGGAGCAGCTGGGCGTCGCGCTAGACGGCCGCGGCAATGTGCAGACCGACACGAACAAGATGACCAGCGTAGATGGCGTGTTCGCAGCTGGCGATATGGCGCGCGGGCAGTCGCTGGTAGTCTGGGCGCTCGCCGAGGGCAGAGAAGCGGCGCGCGGCGTTGACCAATACCTGATGGGCACCACCAACCTGCGCCCCGTCCTAGCCGGCGCAATGGAACGCGCGTAAAGCGCCGGCGCCCATTCCATTTATCCGGCCTGCCCATCCCGTTCGGGTGCCAGCGCCGCGACATACGGCAGATTGCGATACTGCTGGTTGTAGTCCAAGCCGTACCCGACCACGAACTCGTCGGGAATCTCAAAGCCGACATACTTGATCGACACATCGACCACGCGGCGCGACGGCTTATTCAGCAGCGTACAGACCGCGATGCTTGCGGGCTGCGCGGCGCGTAAATCCTGCAGCAGGCGGTCGAGCGTAGTCCCCGTGTCCACAATGTCCTCTACGACAATCACATCACGTCCGTTGACATCCGCATCCAACGGCTTGATAATCTCCACTCTGCCCGTGCTCTCCGTGCCGACGTAACTCGAAGCCGCCACAGCGTAGTATTCAATCGGCAAATCAATCGCGCGCATCAAATCGGCCATAAACACCAGCGCCCCATTCAGCACACCAACCAGCACCGGCCGACCGCCTGCATAATCCCGCGCAATTTCTGCGCCAAGATCGTTGACGCGGAGATGTATCGCTTCTTCGGTTATCAGCGTATTGCCCGCGCTATTCATAGGGCATCTCCTGTGTCGCTCCGGTCCAGCATGGCAAAACGGCGCCGGGAACGACTCTTAATATGCTCATACCCGCAACAGAACACCGCCGCATTATACCATTGGACTGTGCTGTTATAATGCGGCTTTGGCGTCATAGTTTGTTGGGCAAGTGTAGGCGGACAGGGAGACAGGCGAAATGAATGTCGGCGTGTGCAAGGTGCGGTTGCAGATACCTGCGAATCAGAGTCTGAAGGGCAAGCGCAGAGTCATCGCGTCTATGGCGCAGCGCATACGCAATCGGTTCGGCGTCGCGGTCGCGGAGGTGGCGGACAACGACTCGTGGCAGATGGCGACGCTTGGCATCGCCTGCGTCAGCGGTAGCGTGCGCCACGCGGACGAAGTGCTGGACAATGTAATCGCCTACATCGAACGCAGCCGCGAGGATGTCGTAGTACTGGATGTTGAGCAGGAAACCATTTCCGGTTTCTAGCGTAATGTTCTTTTCCCCAGTCAGAAGAGAGTAATCTATTCCCGATGGATGTCGCAGCGTTCTTGGACGCTATACAGAAAATGCCGTGGTACATGGAACAGATCGCGTACAGCGAAGATGTGCCTGCGCGCGATGCCAGCTACGGCGTACTGGACCGGCCGCTTGATCCACGCCTTGAATCGGCGCTCGCGGACGCCGGCATCAATAAACTATACACGCACCAAACGGACGCCATCAACGCGCTGCGCAGCGGCAAGAATGTCATCGTGTCCACGGCGACGGCAAGCGGTAAGAGCCTGTGCTACAACCTGCCCGTGCTTGAGGCGCTGCTGCAAGACCGCTCTGCCGGCGCGATGTATCTATTCCCGACAAAGGCGCTCGCGCAAGACCAGCGCAAGGCAGTCGGGCACCTCATCCCCAAGTCCGCGCGGCTGCGATACGACATCTTTGACGGTGACACGCCACGCCACGAACGCAGCGGCATACGGCGCAGCTCGCGGCTGCTAATCACCAACCCGGATATGCTGCATGTGGGCATCCTGCCACACCACAAACTCTGGTACCAGCGCCTCCGCAGCCTGAAATATGTCGTCATCGACGAGGCGCACATCTACCGCGGCGTGTTCGGTTCGCATGTCGCCAATGTCATACGGCGGTTGCGGCGAATATGCCAGCGGCTGGGCAGCAACCCGCAGTTCGTGCTCTGTTCCGCGACCATCGCCAACGCGGGCGAGCACGCTGAGCGGTTGACCGGCTTACCCTTTGAGGTGGTGGACGACGACGGCTCGCCATACGGCGGCAAGGACTTCCTGTTCTGGAATCCTCCGATGCTGGACTTGGCGACCGGCAGCCGTCGCAGCACCAACACCGAGTCCGCGCAATTATTCGCCGAGCTGCTGCGCCGATATGTCCGCACTATGAACTTCGTGCGCAGCCGCCGCGCCGCCGAGCTGCTGTATGTCTATGTGCGCGATAACCTGCGGCTGTCGAACCCGGAAGTGGCAAAGCGAGTGATGCCCTACCGCGCGAGCTATCTGCCGGAAGACAGGCGCGCCATAGAACGCGATTTGGCGCAGGGACGCTTGCTTGGCGTAACGACCACGACTGCGATGGAACTCGGCATTGACATCGGCGACTTGGACGCGACGCTGCTGACCGGATACCCCGGCACCATCGCGAGCGCGTGGCAGCAGGCGGGCAGAAGCGGACGCAGCGGGCATCGTTCGCTCAGCGTGCTGGTGGCGCACGACAACCCGCTCGACCAATACCTGATGCGCCATCCGGAGGCATTCTTCGGCAAGCCGCACGAGAGCGCGCGCGTATCGCCGGGCAACCCGTACATCCTCAAACCGCACCTGCTCTGCGCGGCATACGAAGCTCCGCTCGTCATGTCGGACACGGAATACTTCGGCGCGGAACTGCTGTGGCATGCCGAGGAACTGGTGGACGCCGAACTGTTGCACACGCGAAACTCGCGCTGGTACCTGAGCGCGGACATGGACTATCCGGCGGGCGAGGTGAACATCCGCTCGGCATCGGCGCGGCAATACTCGCTTGTGGAACAGGACAGCGGCGTGATTCTGGAATCTGTCGAGGAAATGTCCGCGTTCATGCAGCTGCACCCCGGCGGCATATACCTGCATCAAGGCGAGCAGTATCTCATCACGAACTTGGACATGGAAGCGGGCATCGCGTACGCCGTGCAGACGGATGTGCCGTACTATACGCAGGCGCGTGACTACACGGACACGCGCGTATTGCGGCAGTTCAAGCAGCGAAAGGCGGGCAGGACGCAGGCGTATTTGGGTGAGGTAAGCGTTACTACGAGCGTTGTGGGCTTTAAGCGTGTGGCGCAGTTCACGGAAGAGCCGCTTGGCGAAGAGTATGTTGACCTGCCGCCGCAAAGCTACGACACCATCGCGCTCTGGTTCGATGTGCCGCCTGACACGCTCGAATACATACGGCGCAACCGACTCGATCTGATGGGCGGGCTACACGCCATCGAGCATGCCGCGATAGGCGTACTGCCGCTGTTCGCCATGTGCGACCGAAACGACATCGGCGGCATATCCACTCCGCTGCATCCGGACACGGGCAGGCCGCAGGTGTTCATACACGACGGCATACCCGGCGGCGTGGGCATCACCGAGCACGGCTACGAAATCATCGAAAACCTGTGGAGCGCGACCCTGCAAGTCGTCAGCGAGTGCCCGTGCGAGAGCGGCTGCCCCGGCTGCATATACTCGCCCAAGTGCGGCAACAACAACGAGCCGCTGAACAAAGCCGTGGCGGAGTTGATTCTGCAGGCGATTCTTGGCGTGGACGGGAACTGACATTGATGTACAAGATGGGGATGATTAGGGGCTGCGGTTGTTGAGGGGGATGGTGAGCTTGGGGATGTGGATGGCGTTGGCGATGCTGCGGTTGTCTGAATCGCACTCACTGTCGTCTTGAATCTGAACGACTTCGCGGTAGAACTTTGCCTGTTCTTCTTCGCTCAGCGGTGTGTTGTAGTAGTCTATATCAGGGTCGGGGTCATTGGGACCTAGCTCGGCATGCCGCAACGCTTCGTCAGGGTCTTCGCCTTCGTTGACACGGGCATTATAGGCGTTGAACTTGTCCTCCACATTACGCATTGCTTCTTCGTTGCCTGCGTCATAAGCCTCGCTGAACTCGCGGATTAACTTCGCTCGCGTGTCCTCTATGCGGGCGCTCTCTATGTCGATTGGCTCGCGTGGATCGGCGTCTTTGGTGCGGTTGTAGGCATCTATGTGGTCCCATGTTACCGCGTCGTAGTTGAGGTCGTAGGCACGGTGCAGAAGTTCTTTCGCTGCGGATAGGCGATGCGCCGGCTGCCAGTCGCCTTCTTCAGTATCGTTTTCTGCGATGCGGATGAGCAACTCGGCGGATTCGATGCCGTTGTTGGTGCGATCGCGGACTAGCTTGGCTAGGTCTGAGTTCAGAGAGTCTGAGCCGACATCGATGGACGGGATATTTTGTCCTTCGACAAGCTCAGGACGAACGGGGTTAGCCTGCGGTGGGTTGTGTTCGGCGAATGCGCGGCGCAGCAGTTCTTTGGCGGCTGCCAGGCGCTCTCTGGGCTTGACGGTCTGCTGCGGTCTGCCTGTGAACGGGTCGGGTTGGTGGTCGCCTCCGTTCATTATGCGGCAGAGTGTGTCAATTAGGATTTCTCCGTTGCCGGTGCGGTCGCGGATGTAGCGGGCTACGGGGTAGGCTATGATGTCTCTGAGGGTGGGCGCGGAGTTAACAGGACTTACAGGATGGGTAGGATTTTCTTCACCACCATCCTGACCTTCCTCCATTGAAGGGGAAGGAAACTTTGTGATGTTGTCGGGTTGGGGGATGCCGTACTTGGTGAGAATGCGAGCAGCGTCAAGACGATGGCAGACCTTGATGGCAGGGTCAGATTGACCTTGCAGGGTGTCTGCCAAGAAGACTGCTATGCTCTCGCCGTTGTTGGTGAGTTCGGCGATTTTGGATTGTATGGTTGTCTGAATGCACATGTAAGCTAACCCGATGTACAGGATGGATAGGCGTGGTTGGTTGGATTATATGTTCTATTATAGACACAAATGTTTGGGGTTGTCAAGGGGAGAGCTGACATCTGTGTTTAGCTATGACAATCAGTCGGCTATGAGACTGCCGACTTCGAGAACCACTTCCGGGAACGCCTGCGGAGCTATGCTTTCGCCGGGAGCGGCATAGCGCACATTGGAGTATTCGCCCTCGACGGGTTCGGTGTAGGCTTCGATGCGGCGGTCTTGCCTAGTGGCAATCCACACTTCCGGAATGCCTGCGCGAGCGTATTCTGACAGCTTGTCGTTGCGGTCGTAGTCAACACTCGTATCGGAGACATCGATGAGTAGCAGCACATCGGCCGGTCCGGGGTGTCCTGCGCCGTAGAAGTCATCGCGCCATCGCAGCAGCATAATGTCGGGCTGAGGCTCGCTGTTGTCGTTTAGGCGTGTCGGGTTTTGGACGCGCACGATTGCCCGTCCCTGCAATCGGGGAGGCAGCATATTGGTAAATCTGTCAACGCTGGCGGCGTGCCAGTCTCCGATGGGCGGCATAACTATCAGGTCTCCGTCCAGCAGCTCGATGCGGTCGTTTTCGTGCAGGATGCCGATGTTTGCCATGGCGTAGTATTCCGCTACGGTGAAGCGTCGGCGCGTCGGCGCTGAATCCGGACGGCTGGCAGTGAAGGTTATCCCCCTGGCGCGCGCGATGTCTTCGAGCGCGGCGGCTATGAGCTTGCCGTCACCGTCTGCCAGCGCCGCCTCCAAGTAAGCGACTATGTCTTCCTGCGTCTTCAGGTGTCCTAAGGGATCCCGATTTTTGGTAATTGTCATTGCCAGCGCCGCCCCCGTTATAATGGGTTTCGGAGTTTTGCCATAGGCTTATTGTATGCTGGCGGATACATTGCTTCAAGACGCAATTAGCTATCGCATAAGACTGACAACCGCGCGGGGATGCGATATGATTGCTGGCAATCATTATTGGGAGAGTAGGATGGCGACGAATACCGCCGAATATACCGCCTGACGTTCCACACTCTGCTGAAGGCTTTCGGGCACGGTATCGGTGGTAAGGACATAAAATGGCGATGCGAGGATGCGATACGATCTGCAGCATTCTGGGGCTTGAAATTTCTTCAACGCTTATTTCTGACCCGCCGCCATCGGTGCCGCCGGTTATCTATACACAGCAATCCTCCGCCGAATTGCGCGACAGTTACGGTAAGGGGCCTCGGCGACCGAGGGGCTGCGGCAGCAGGATAGTCTTGTGGCTGATTGTATTGGCGGTGGTTGCACTAATTGGGGTAACCGCATGGCCCTGGATATGGAGTTTGCTAACCGGAAACCCGGGTATGAATGGCTGAAAGAGGCAAGGACAGGATAGAAAATGGCAAGACGCAGATTTGGGCATGCGGTTACGAGACCCGGACGAGAGCACGGCGACGAGGATGTGGTCATTCCGGTGGCGAAGGACTTGGAGAAAGCGCCGGACTCGCTGCGGCGTGAGCAGGAGATAACCTTCTACGCGCGCGAGTATCCGCTGGAAAGCTTCGCCCTGGAACAAAGCGCATCAGTCGAATGGGCGGACGACATACGGCGCGAAGTTTCGCCTGAAACTCAAGAGCTGTACGAAGAGTTTCAGGACGACATGATGTCTGAAATCAAGTGGGTTCGCTCGAGCGGCGACCTGGAACCGACTGCCGAGCCGAGCGGTGAGGATGTTTCTCAGTCCATCAGGGAGAAGGCGCGCGCGCTGGGATACAGCGAAGTTGGGTTCACGCGATTCGACCGCCGCTACATCTACAAGGCGCGGCTGAACGATGTGCGGCGCGGCTTGCCGAACGCCATCTGCCTCGCGCTCGAACAGGAACACTCCGCCACTCAGACATTGCCAAGCATTCAAGCGGAAGAGGCGCAGGGCGAGACATACCGGCGGCAGGCAACGCTGGTGAAAGACCTAGTCGCGCACATCAATGAGCTTGGTTATCGGGCGCAGGTGTCGGGGCCGACATGGCAGTTCGGTCCCATGATACCGATGTTCGTCGATGCCGGTCTGGGGCAGCTCGGCGTGAACGGGCAGCTGCTGTCGCCGCACTTCGGCTCACGCGCGCGGCTGCAAATCATCATCACGGACGCGCGCGTTACGCACGACCGTCCCGTTGACTACGGCGTGCCGAAGTTCTGCGAGATATGCCAAGTATGCTTTATGCGCTGCCCCGGTCGCGCGATTCAAGGTCAGCGGCTGTGGTATCGCGGCGTGGAAAAGGCGAAGCTCATCGCTAAGCGCTGTCGCCCCGTGATGACGCGCTATTCCGGCTGTGGTGTCTGCATGAAGACCTGCCCAATACAGAAGTACGGCATGAAGCCGGTGATGGAACATTACATCGAGACCGGCGATGTGCTGGGCAAGGGCACGGAAAATCTCGAAGGGTATGAATTGCCGGACAAGGGCTATTTCGAGGTGGGCAAGCTGCCGCGCTTCGATACGGAGTTCTTCAGCATGCCCACGGGCCGCGCGGAAGACTACCTGATGGAAAACTTGCAGGACAGCCTCAAGTCCGCCGACAATGTGGAAGACGAAGAACTAGCCTGGCGCGAATACCGCGACGGCTTAGAGACTACACTAAACAGGCAAACCGCCGTTGTGGACATGGGAATGGACCTAGGCGTTTGGGAACGGTAACGCCGTCCAATAGTCCTTTTGCCTTGAAGTGTGGGCGGTGTGGATCGGGCACGAATAATCGCCAATTCCCAACCGAAGATAGATATTCAACAGATAGATATTCAACAATCGTCTCATCCATCAGGATGAAATAGAGACACGGGATTATCACAGAAACAGCACTAGGAGAAAAGCGTGGTATCACAGTTTTTGAGCAACGAAGAGATAGTGCAGCGAGCGAGGAAGAACCTGCCGCAAGGCGCGTGGGACTACCTCGTTGGCGCGTCCGAGTCGGAGACGACGATGCGGCGCAATCGGCTGGCGTTCGACCGCATCGCCTTCCGTCCGCGCGTATTGCGCGATGTGTCGTCGGTGGACACTTCGACCACATTCCTGGGGCATAATTTGCGCATGCCCGCGCTGCTCGCTCCAATCGGATCTCTGCAAGAGTTTCACCCGGAAGCAGGCGCAGCGTCCACTCGGGCGGCGGCAGAGTTCGGCATTATGCATGTACTAAGCTCCGTCACGAACCCGACGCTTGAAGAGACGGCGGCTGCGGTGGACTATCCTAAGGTGTACCAGCTTTATCTGCACGGCGACTGGGGCTGGATCGAAGAGATGGTCGGACGCATCAAGGACGCGGGCTATATCGGGCTGTGCATCACGGTGGATACTGCGCACTATAGCCGCCGCGAGCGCCCGATGCTCACGCGCTACACGCCGCCCACGCAGCGCACAAGGCCCGACCCTCGACACGCTGCATCGGTTACTTGGGACATGGTTGACCAGATAAAGAACATCGCCGGTCTGCCATTCATGCTGAAAGGCATTGGGACCGCCGAGGACGCCAGAATCGCCGTAGAGCACGAAGTCGATGTTGTGTGGGTGTCGAACCACGGCGGACGGCAGCTCGACCATGACAGAGGCACGATGACAATGCTGCCCGAAGTCGTGGAGGCGGTTGACGGCAAGGCGGACATCGTGCTAGACGGCGGAGTTCAGCGCGGCGCGGACATCCTGAAAGCCGTCGCGATGGGCGCGCGCGCCGTGGCGCTCGGCAAGATGCAGGGCTGGGGACTCGCCGCCGACGGGCAGGCAGGCATCGTCCGAATGCTGGAACTGCTCGAAGACGAAATCATCGTGGCGATGGCGCTGCTCGGCGTAACATCCATCGACCAGCTTGATTCAAGCTATGTATGCCCCGCCGAAGCCGTAACCTCGGCGCACGAAATGAGCGCCTGGACCAACATGCCCGGCAACCGCATACTTTAGGCGTAAACGCCGGTTGACAGTGTAGAATTGGCGTGATACGCTGATTCAACATCAGCGAGTGCCTGTACAGAGATTAGCAAACACTCTCTAATGGGCTTAAATCTTAGCAGGAGGATCAGTTATGGCTGGCGAAGGTCTGTTGGACATTGAGATCATCTACTGCGTACCTTGACAGTACCACAGTGTTGCGGCCTGGATGGTCAACGAGTTTGTGGATGTCGGTGGTAATGCAGTTTCTATCGAGGTAAGGCCGGGTGTCTCCGGTGTGTTGCAGGTCTATGTCGATGGCGACAAGATCTATGACAAGGCCGAAGAGGGCAACGAAACCCCGCACCTTAACCGAGTCAAGGAATTGAAGGCAATCGTTAAGGATAGGGTGGATTCCGTAAGGGCATCTGCCGCCGCTGACTAAGCTCATACGCTTTTGCCATAATAACAAAGCCCCGAACTGGCAACGGTTCGGGGCTTTGTTACGTTTACAGGATGTGCAAGATCGACAGCCGCTTGCCAGTTGCCGATATAATGCGTATTCTGTATCCATCATGGAGCAGCGCGAAGTTTGGACACAGTTTGACCGCATAGTTGGCGAGCCGGACGAAGAGATCGATCTGGGGAGAGCCGCGCTGCTGATTGCCGCCACCGAATATCCGCGCCTCAACTTGGACCGCGAGTTGTTCAAATTGGACGGCATTGCTGAGGGTGTCGCCGGGCGCATGGATGACGACGCGCCGCTCTACCAGCTCAACACGCTCAGCGAGTACCTGTTCGATGAGCTGAAGTTTGCCGGCAACCACACGAACTACCACGACCCGCGTAACAGCTTCCTCAACGATGTTATAGAACGGCGGCTTGGCATACCCATCACGCTGTCGCTGCTGTACCTCGAAGTTGGCAAGCGGTTGGGCGTGCCGCTGCTGGGCATTGGCATGCCGGGGCATTTCATCGTGCGCCACCGCGACGAGTTCGATGTGTTCGTCGATCCGTTCCATGGGGGCATCCTGCTATCCGAAGACGAATGCGCCGAGCGCCTGAAGCAAGTTACGCAAGGCTCGCTCGCGTGGAGTCCTGAATTCCTTGAACCGGTCAGCAGCCGCGAGTTCATCGCGCGTATGCTGCGCAACCTGAAGGTCGTGTCCTTGCAGAGACGCAACTACGAGCGCGTGCTTGCGACAATCGACCGCGTGATCGCGCTGCAACCTGAAGCTGCCGTTGAGTTTCGCGATCGCGGCGTGGTAAACTATCGCCTTGGCAATTACGAGGACGCCCTGGAAGACTTGGGCGCGTATGTCGCGTCCGGCGAGGGCGTATCCGACGGTGCCACCGTAATGCGCCTAATAGACCAAATCCGCGACATGATCGACGAATAGCCTTTGCCGGTCGTATGCTGATTGTGAAAGTTCGATGTCCCCTCCGCTTGAAGGGGGTAAGGCTAGGATGAGGGTGAGAGTCGCAATTTATTGCGTATTAGCCAAATAATCGCAATCAACCTAACAATTACCGTAATCGTCAATCACCACAATCATCACAATCACCACTCACTGTAAGCGCCACAATCCCAGCTCACATAACCAATCACGAACACAACAAGCAGACTTTCAGGATGGACGACATGATTTCGGATTACAAGTGCAGTGTCAGCAAGCCTGACGATTTCGACGAATTCTGGGGCAATGTGCTGGACGAGGCGGCGAATATCCCGCTCAACCCGGAGACGGTATCTCTTCCCTTGCGCAGCTCGGACGAATTGGAGACATTCGAGATTTCCTACGACAGTCTCGACGGCGTGCGGGTCGCCGCGTGGTACTGCGTGCCGAGAGACAGGCAGAGGCCGCTGCCCGCCGTTGTGTTGATGCCCGGCTACCAGAGCGACCCGGCGATACCGAAGGAATGGGCGCGTCAGGGATACGCTGCGGTTACGGCGGCGCCGCGCGGCAAGCTCCGCAGCAATGCGCAGTTCAACCCCGGCTACCCGAACCTGCTGACACATAACATCATTGACCGTAACACATACTCGTACAGGGGCTTCTATGTGGATGCGTGGCGCACCATCGACTACCTGCTGACGCGAGATGAAGTTGATCCCGATCGTATTGGCGTTACGGGCAGCAGTCAGGGCGGCGGGTTGACCATCACGACCGCCGCGATGCGCCCTGAAATCAAAGCCGCATCGGCGGGTGCGCCGTACCTGTGTGGCTACATGGACGCTATCGCGCTCACTAGCTCGTATCCGTATCAGGAAATCAACGACTATCTGAAAGCGCATCCCGACAGCCGTGAGGATGTTGAGCGTACGCTCGCCTACTTCGACGGCATCAGCTTCGCCGACAGGATACAGTGCCCGATTATCATGAACATCGGTTTGCAGGACAATGTATGCCCGCCTGAGACCGGCTATGCCTTGCACAACGCCATAGCCAGTTCCGACAAGCAGCTGTACGCCTACGACGGGCACGGCCATGAAGCAGGCCGTTACAAGCACACAGCAATAACAAACGAGTTCTTCGCCAAGCACCTGCAGCCGTAATAAGGCTAGGACGTGTGCGAGTTTGAAGACTGACAACTGATAACTAACTACTAATGTTTGAATTGAAACACCAGATAAGTCAAAACGAATGGACACAGCCATTATGAATATCGCTAACGATTTCGGACAGTACTGGGAACGGACGCTAGAAGAATTGGCGGGCTATCCTGCTGCGCCTGAAGTAGAACTGCTGCCGATGCGCTGCACGGAGTTCGCCACGATGTACACCGTCCGGCTCACCGGCATCGGGTCATACCGCCTGTTCGGCTACTTGAGCATACCTTCGGGTGAGGGACCGCATCCCGCCATCTATTACGCGCCGAAATACATGAGCGTGCTAGAGCCGATACCGCAAGGCTCGGCGAACGGCCTTCGCAGCCGGTTTGTCGTTTTCTCGCTCGGATCGCGCGGGCAGCGGCTGTCGGACAAGCCGTATTCCGCGGGATTCCCTGGCATGCTTACGGACGACATCGATGACGCGCAGGGCTACATATTTCGCGGCGTCGCTGCGGACAGCGTGCGCGGTCTGGAATATCTGCTAACGCGTCCGGAAGTGGACGCGGGGCGCGTGGTGGCAATCGGCAACGACATTGCGCTGGCAACCGCCGCGCTGCACAACGGCGCGACGCATGTGATATGCCAGCCCGGCGTGTTCGTGAATACGCTCGCAAGGGCAGCGCAAACGGGCGACTACCCGCTTGAAGAGATTAACGACTATCTGAACCTGCATCCGCAGCGCCGGGACGCCGTATCCAAAACGCTGTCGTACTTCGACCTGGGCGGCTTCGCGCCGGATGTGTCCTCAAGAACGCTGCTGATGGCAGGCACTCCGGGCAGCGCGCTCGACGCCGATGGTCTGTCCGCCATATCGGACTCAATACAAGGCGAAGTCAGTGTGTACGAATCGCAAAGCTCCAGCTACCGCGACGGCGTGCATCAAGAAGAATGGTTAGCCCAAGAATTCGGCTACGCAGAAGCCATCCTCCCCGAACACTGGCGCTAGTTTCCCTTCACCTTATTCACCCTGTGGGAGAAGTGCCAGGACGGGAGCAATCCCTATCAATCGAAAGCCGAACAGCCCATTTGATACGCGGATAATACCATCACCCCAGAACGCGGAGGCACCATTGAGCGGCAAGGTGTACACAGGCGAGCGCACCGGACAGGGCGCCAAGTCCGCCGTGTCGGTGGTGGTTGTGCAGGATGACGAAGAGTACCCGCTACCCTCGCGCCTTGATCTGCGCGAGCACTCCGTCAACCTAGAATGGGGATACGGCATGGGAGGTCCGGCGCAGCTCGCGCTTGCTATACTCGCGGACGCCACCGGCAGCGACGCCTACGCCGAGCGCCACCATCACTGGTTCAAGCAGGACATTGTTATGAGGCTGGCGTGGGACGGCTGGGAGTTGTCGGAAAGCCGTGTCCATGATTGGATAGCCGAGCACCATCCCATTAGTTAATTCACCGAAGGGCACTTAAATGAAGCGCGTAGGCTTTCTGCTGAAAGTGAAGCAGGACAGAATCGATGAATATAAGGCGCACCACCGCGCCGTCTGGCCTGAGATGCTGGACGCGCTCTCGCGCAATGGCTGGCACAACTACTCGCTCTTCATGCGCGAAGACGGCTTGATGTTCGGATATTTTGAGACCGAAGATACCTTCGCCGCCGCGCTGGAAGGCATGTCCAAAGAAAATGTCAACACGCGCTGGCAGGACATGATGTCGCCCTTTTTTGAGATACCGGATGGGGCGCATCCTGATGCGATGATGGTGGAGTTGGAGGAAGTATTTCATTTAGAGTAATCAGTTGTCAGTTCACTGGCTGTATGAGTGGACTGATTCCCAATCACTGACTACTGAAACCTGATAACCGGAGACTACCATGAGGCTTGAGGGCAAGGCTGCGATAATTACCGGCGGCGCGTCCGGCATTGGGCGCGCGATATGCGAGCTGTTCGCCGAGGAAGGCGCGCGGCTGACCATCGCGGACATCGACACTGATGGCGGCGAGCAGACCTTGGCGAGTGTCAGGGCTGCCGGCGGCGAGGCGCAGTTCGTGGCGACGGATGTGTCCAAGGAGGCGGATGTGCAAGCGATGGTGCAAGCCGCAGCCGACGCATACGGCGCGGTGAACATTCTGGTCAACGACGCGGCGGCTTTCGTGTTCGGCGAAGTGCAGGACATCAGCGACGCGGATTGGGCGCGCGTGTTCGGAGTGAATGTCGTCGGTCAGGCGTATTGCGTGAAGCATGTGCTGCCTCACATGCAAGCTGCCGGCGGTGGCGCAATCGTGAATCTGGCATCGGTGAGCGGATTCATCGCGCAGCCCGGCTTTATCCCGTACAACGCATCCAAGGGCGCGGTTATGCAGCTGACGCGCTGCCTAGCGATGGACCTCGCGCCGCACAACATCCGTGTGAATGCCGTATGCCCCGGCTCAGTCCTAACGCCCGCTACGGAGCGACACCGTCAATTCGTAGGCGCCGACCCGGAAGAATTCTTGGCGGAGGCGGGCGCGTCCAACTTCATGAAGCGAGTCGCCGATCCGCGCGAAATCGCCTACGGCGCTCTGTTCCTGGCGTCGGATGAGGCGTCATTTGTTACGGGAACGCCGTTAGTGATGGATGGCGGGCTGACGGCGCAGTAGTAGTTCGTCAGTACTTCAGTCTATCAGTCGGTCAGTCCGGGCTGACAGGTTGGGGAGGATGTCATGTCTGCGATAGGCATAGACGCTTTTATTCGGGGATTGCCGAAGGCTGAACTGCATGTGCATTTGGAAGGCACACTGGAGCCTGAGATGCGTGTGCGGCTGGCGGGGCGGAACGGGGTCGATCTGCCGTATCGGACTGCGGATGAACTTGCGGCGTCTTACGAATACCGGGACTTGCAATCGTTTCTTGCGCTGTATTTCAGCGGCATGGATGTGCTGTTGACCGAGCAGGACTTCTTTGACCTCACTTATGCCTATCTGCGGCGGGTTCGTGCGCAGAATGTGGTCTATACCGAAATGCACTTTGATCCGCAGGCGCATACGAGCAGGGGGATCGCGTTCGATACGGTCATCAGTGGTATTCGGAGGGCGCAGGAAGCGGCGCAGGATACTCTTGGCATTCGGTCTCAGCTGATACTGGGCTTCTTGCGGGATATGAGCGTGGAGTCGGCGATGGAGACGCTCACCGATTCGCTGCCGTATAAGGACTGGATTATCGGCGTAGGGCTGGATTCTGACGAGAAAGACAACCCGCCGGTGAAGTTCCGTGAGGTATTCGAGCGGGCGCGGGCGGAAGGCTACATGCTGACGATGCACTGCGACCACCTGCAGGAGAACTCGGTGGAGCATATCCGGCAGTGTCTCGATGTAATCGGCGTGGATAGAATCGACCACGGCTACCATGCGCTGGACGACGCGGGGCTGATTGCAGAGGCGAGGCGGCAGCAGGTGTGCCTGACATTCTGCACGACGGCTACGCCGACCAATCCCACGCCAAGACGCGCCGCCGAGCTGAAGCGCGCGCTGGAGCTGGGGCTGAATGTTACGGCGAACACGGACGATCCGGCGTATATGCGGAGCTACTACATGAGTGAGGTGCTGGCGAATACGCAGCAGGCGGTGGGGCTGACGCGGGGGCAAGTCGCGCAACTAGCGCGCAATGCGTTCAGAAGCGCGTGGGTTGGGGAGGATGAACGGGACGGGTACTTGGCAGCGGTGGATGGTTACGCAGGGAGCAGTTCGCCGGCTTCTACCATATCCTCGATATAGGCTTCGGCGGCGTCTTGGAGGGCGTCTAGGGCTTCGTTTTGCGTGTATCCCCAAGCGGCGCAGCCGGGGAGTTCGTCTATCCACGCGCTCCACCTGCCGTCTTCTTCCCGTTCAAGTTGTGCTTTGTACACACTCATTGCGTTATCTCCGGCGCTAGTTCTGAGTGATTATCGGGACAGACTGATTTTAGCATACTGAGTTCGCAGTCAGTCTATCCGCTACCCCAGTCTCCCTTGCCGTCCTTGCCGCCGTCGCCTCGGCGCGCGGGGGAAGGTTGCGGCGGGGGCGTAGCGGGGGTATTGGGGCTGCGTGCCGGAGAGTAGGTCTTCGATGGTGAGGACTTGCACGCGGGGGAAGCGGTGGTCGGGGAAGGCTTCGGGGGCGTAGAAGCCGGCTTCCAATGCTTCTTGCTGCATCGGGCGCGTGGGCGGCTTGAGGGTTACGAACAGGGCGAGGTCGGCTTTTTCGCGCTCCATGTCAGATTTGAGCGTGGCGATCTGGCTGCGCTGCACGCCGCCGCTCTTGACCTGTACGACTATGCGCTTGGGCTTGCCGCTGTTGTCGTCGAAGAAGCTGATGTAGCCGTCTATGCCGGCGTCTGCGCCCTTCTTGCGGTCGCGGGCGGGGCGGGCATCGACCAAGCCGAGCGCCCACCACTCGAACTGGTAGCGGTCGTGGAGGGCTAGGGACTCGGCGCTGGGCAGGTCTTTCGGCTCGCCGACGACTTCGTAGGGGCGCAGGTCTTCGCCGAATGTATCGTGCAGGCGGTGGCGGATGAGGGTGATGGCGAGGTGGGTTATGTCTATGCCGACCCAGCGGCGGTTGAGACGCTCTGCGGCGGCGACTGCTGTTCCGCAGCCGCAGAACGGGTCGAGTACGACATCGCCTTCGTTGCTGGACGCGCTGATGATGCGTTCGAGCAATGCCTCGGGCTTTTGCGTGGGGTAGCCGAGGCGTTCACGGGCTTGCGCTGACAGGTTCTTAATATCTGTCCATAGATTTGTAGGTGCTCTGCCCTGAGAGAGGTACGTTTTGCGGTACGGACGCCCGGTACTTGACCAGACAAGACGCCCATCATTGTCAAGAGACTCCAGCTTGTCCCGTTCCATCCGCCATCCCCATTCGGGGGTGTAACCTTTGTACTCATAGGCGAGATTTGGTCGAGGACCCATTGAGGCGGTTCGTATAATCTCTTGAAGCCTGTATTTGCCTTTGTCATCTTCATAGCGATAGAAATTCGACACGTACTTTTCGTCGTGCGGCACAAATACGGGATTCCATTTTCGACTACTGGACTTAGAATAGAAAAGTAGCGCGTCCTTCACCTGCCCAAATCGCTTTGAGTCATTGTGGGAACTCGTGCGCTGCCAAGTGATTTCGCTCTGAAAGTTCTCCGGGCCGAACACGGCGTCCATCAGCAGTTTGAGGTAGTGGCTTGCGGTGGGGTCGCAGTGGAGGTAGATGCTGCCGGTGGGTTTTAGGACGCGGTGGAGTTCGACCATGCGCTGCGCCATCATGGTGAGGTACGCCATCATGTCGTTCTGTCCGAGGAAGGCGCGCATGGCTGCGAGCAGTTCGCCGACTTTTCCGCCCTGCTGGGTTACGACGTCCTGATATGCAAGCTCGGATTCGATGTTCCAGCGCCATGTGTCGTCGAAGGCGGTGATTTGCGCCGCCGACTCCTCGCCGCTGCGCTCGCGGAAGAGCACATTGTAGGTGGCGTTAGAGTTAAACGGCGGGTCCAGGTATATGAGGTCAACGGACTCGTCGGGGATGTGCTGGCGCAGGATGTCGAGGTTGTCGCCGAAGTAGAGGGCGTTGGGGGAGGGGATCATGTCGCGCTTTCTGTCTCATTTTCACTATTGGATAACATTTCAACATAATTGTGTGCTTCAAGAAATGCTTCCCCAATCTCGTTTACCAATTTCTGTAATATCATCAAGACGACCGCGCAGTCGAAGTTTGACCTAGTTCCGAGCAAGACTGCGGTTATCTGATTGAGTGAGATTGCAGTTGAATGCCCGGGATCGACTAATCCCGCGTTGCTTGGTCCCGCCAAAATCATATCCTCGTCAAGTGGGGCCAAACCTAGTCTAAAGTGACTTCCATGTGCATTTGCATGCACATTATCGCTTGCCATTTTGTAGTAGGGACGCCAATGAGCCAATTCAACGCGCTCTTCAATTGCTGTCATCGTAGGGCTCTTTGGTGATGCTGCCCATCCGTAGGGTTTCTCGAATGGTTTGCAAAATCGGGCTATGAGCTTGTTGTACTCTGTCTGGAGATTATCGAACTCCTCTTGTGGAATCGGCTTCAAGTCAAGCCTCTCGCCGTACTTCTGATATTGGCACGCCAATTTATATCGCTGTATGGTGTCATGCAGTAAATACTTTTCAGCTAATTCTTGTCTGTGCTCGTCCTCTTCTGGTTCGCTGAGACAAAAGCTTATAACTGCAATCTCGTGTAAGGTCCGCCAGCGTGCGTGTGCTCCATCTGCATAGCCTGAGCGCAACAGGACAAGAATTTCATTGGACACTTGGCATGCTCTGCCATGCAATCTAGTGAGTGCTTCAAACAAGTAATCGTCTGAACTTACGGCTTCGTTGCCGAACTCGCTGTTGAAATCTACGCCTGCTTCCGTTGCTAATGACACGAACAACTCAAGAAGCTCTATCGGCTTTTTCCAAACCTCCATTAACCTTCTTTCAAATTCGCGTCTTCCCGTCCTAGCTTCTTCCAGTCCGCCTGAAAAGGCGTCTTCTTTGATACTGGCCAACATATCTGTTGCTGTTTCATCGCAGACATCTGGAATCATTTTGGAAATCTTGTCCTCCAATTGATTGGCATCCAGATTGCAATCATCACTTTCCACAATCTCGTGTAGTGCGGATTCTAGAAGTTCTTGTAATTTGTACATCGGTGCGAGTCTCCCACGCTTCCGAAATGTTAGGTTACGAGAATCTGGTGAATCGTCTATTCGCTCACGCTGCGCTTTCGCTCGTCCTTGTAGAGGCGCCTAGTTGCTGACGCTTTCCTTTTGTTTGCGGAGGCGTTCGCGGTGTCGTTTCTCGGTAGTTACGATTGACCAAACAGCGACGCTAAGTCCTACCACGCAGGCGATTGCGGTTAGCACGATTATCGGTATTGTCAGCATTTATTTCTCCCCTACCGACTTTGAAGTCGCGTTGTACACAGAATAACTTATCAAGAACGATATAATTCCTAACAACATAGCACCGATTTTCATAGTTTGAGTGTCTATGAGTCCGGGATTTGCTTCACCGAACAGGTGAGACGTCAACAAGATGCTGTACACGATGAGCAGAAACACCGATGCGCCGTTCTGGACTGTCTTCCATGACTCTTCTCTTTCGTCGAAGTGCTCTAATTCATTGATATTGGATATGTGCAGTACCAGTCCGAAGATTATGAAATCTACGGCGTTGAATAGATCGGTGTCCGGGTTCTGGGATTAGCCATACTATCATCCGCGCCATTGCCGGTATCAGCGCCACTAGAACGGTGTATATGAGCCATTTGGCTTTTCGATCTGCCATTCTTGGGTTTGGGTGTGCCTCCTACATGATGGTGGCTATTGTATGATACTAATGTTCGGCACGCAACTTGCGTTTGTGTAAGAAAATCCCGTATAGCAAGTTTAGCAGATGGACAGTTTCATGCGCTCGCACTTGCCAATCACTACTGAACAGGCGATACTTACCGCGCTGCAAGTATTTGCAATTTAGGAGGGTTAGCATGGAAGGACGATTGAAGGATAAGTACGCTATCGTTGGCGTGGGCGAGACGGAGTATAGCCGCGCGTCCGGCAGAAGCACGCGGGCGCTTGGGGTTGAGGCTATTCGCAATGCCATATATGACGCGGGGCTGACGCCGCAGGATGTGGACGGGATGCTCAGCTACCATGGCGGCGATTCCACGCCGTCCACAACGATGATGTACGACTTGGGTATGCGCCTGAACTTCTACATGGACTGCTCGGGCGGCGGCTCTAGCACTGAGGCGCTTGTTGGGCTTGCCATCGGCGCGATAGAGGCGGGGATGTGCGATACGGTGGCGATATTTCGCGCGATGAACGGCTATTCGCAGGTGCGTATAGGCGGCACGGGGGCGCGCGCGGCTGCGCCCATCGGCGGCTCCGACCTGATGAAGCGCACTTACGGCGTGGCGAGCGCGGTGCAAAACTTTGCCTTTACTTTCACGCGGCACATGATGGAATACGGCGTTACCGGCGAAGACCTGGCGCACATCAAGGTTACGCACAGCAAGCACGCCAGCAATAACCCGAAGGCGCTGATGAAGCAGCGCGTTACCGTCGATGATGTGGTCAACTCGCGCTGGATAGTCAAGCCGTGCGCGCACTTGTTGGACTGCTGCCTCGAAACCGACAACGCGACCTGCATCATCGTAACATCGGCAGAACGCGCGAAGGACCTGCGCCACACGCCGGCGTACATCATGGCGGTGCAGGGCAGAGGATCGAAGCCGGGCGGCGACTTCCACTACCAGTACGCGCCGATTACGCGCGTGGCGGGGCATTACATCGGCCCGCGTCTGTTCGAGCTTGCGGGCATTACGCACGATGACATCGATGTTACCGGCTGCTATGACGCTTTCACATACACGACGCTCTTGCAGTTTGAGGACTACGGATTCTGCGAGAAGGGCGAGGGCAAGGAGTATGTGAAGAGCGGTATAACCGACCTCGGCGGCAGGCGTCCGAACAACACGAGCGGCGGGCATCTGTGCGAAGGCTACACGCACGGCATGAACATGGTCATCGAGAATGTACGGCAGCTGCGCGGCTTGGTGGACGACTACTGCCCGCATTGGGAGAACGGTGAGCATTCCTACGACTATGCGGAGGGCGGCTGCCGCCAAGTGCGGGATGTGAACATCACTATGAACATGGGCTGGGCTATGCCGGGCGTGGGCAGCGCGCTTATTATGCGGAAGTAAATAACATCGATGTGCAGGATGGGTAGGGCGGATTGGATGTGAATATACCCATCCTGTAGCGGCTAATGCGCCGATTGCGGAGGGAAAAGAGTAATGCCGATATATGATTATCGCGGTATGGCATTGAACATTACGGAACTTGACAGCGAGTACAAGGGCTACTTCGATGCGGCGATGGAGCATAGGCTGGTGGTGAAGAAGTGCAGCGAGCTGACTTGCGGGATGCTGCGCGGTGATCCGGGCGCGGCGTGTCCGTGGTGCGGCTCGCTGAACTGGGGATGGCAGGAAGTCAGCGGCAAAGGCACGATTTACAGTTACCAGGTCATCACTCACGCCATTATGCCAGCGTTCCGTGACTGGGTGCCGTACACGGTCGTGCTGGTCGAACTGGACGAGCAGAGCGGCGAGCCAAACCCTGAGAATGGCTTGCGTATCACCGCGAACCTGCTGAACGATGATATGGAGCCGGAAGACCCGGACGAAGTGGGCATCGGCAAGCGCGTCGAAGTGGTGTTTCTTGACACTGACGAAGGTTTCTCCGTGCCGCACTTCAGGCTGTCGGACGAAGAGCCGGCGGGCGAAGTGTGGCGGTATCCGGTGTAGAGAGTCTGTCAGTTCATCAGTCTGTCAGTCTATCAGACTCTTGTCATTTCGATCGCAGCGAGGAATCTTAAATCGTTATCAGACGGCAGTGCGGATAATTCTGGATTCTTCACTCCGCTGCGCTGCGTTCAGAATGACAGAATGAACGGAGATGCGTTCAGAATGACAAAGGACTGTCGTGGAGGGTAAATCATGGATGTTAATGATGCGGTGTTGACGCGGCTGACGGTGCGGGAGTACAAGCCTGACGCCGTGCCGGACGATGTGGTTGATAGGCTTTTGGAAGCGGGCAGGCTTTCGCCGAGTTCGCAGAACTTGCAGCCTTGGCACTTCATCGTGATTCGGGACGCAGCCACGATAAAGCGGCTGGGCGAGATGGCGACGCAGGGACCGTGCCTGGGGGATGCTCCGCTTGCCATCGCCGTCGTGACCGACGACACGCCGAGAGCGCCATTGGACGCGGGCAGAGCTATACAGCACATGGAACTTGTCGCGTGGGAAGAGGGCATGGGCACATGCTTCATCGGTATCCGCGACGCCGACCAGAACGCGGCGATCAAGGAAGTGCTGAGCATACCGGCGCATCTCGTGCTGCTGACCATCTTGCCGTTCGGCTATCGCAAGAGCGCGAATATGGGCAAGTTCGGGCGGCGCAATCGCCGGGCACTGTCGGAAGTGGCGCATAGCGAACGCTTCGGCAATACTTACACGCATTCGGGCTGACGGCGCGGCAAGTCTGCTATCATGAGACTATGCGATAATGCTATGGCGGTAGTTTGCTATGGGATTAACTTGATGGCAATTGGGGGGCTTTTGGCCTCATTCTTAACCTTCCCCGTAGGGATAAGGGACTTTGAGAAGCGCGGCATTCTGTTTCTAGTGCGGGATTGGTAAATGCAGAAAATCGGCTCGGCGGTCTATAGGCACATGCAGCTCCTCGCCACAATTGGCGCGCTGCTGAAGTTCGTATTGGTATTCGCTAGGGGCGTGTTCGCATTGTTCGTTGCCGCCGTTGTGGGGTTCGGGTCGTATGTGATGATACAGGCGCTGTATCTGTCCATCTGGGGCTATGGCGGCGGCGTGATAGCGGTGCTGGTGTGCACTACGGGTATCGGCGCCGGGGTGGGGAGCTACATCGCTTGGCTGGACAGGGACCACGACTTGCGCATTCAGGCGCTGCTGGTCGTCATCGCGCTGGCGTTCGGTCTTGGCGGCGCGTGGTTTGGCTTGCAGCGCGGCATAGATATCGGCGCGCTGCATCCCATCTGGAAGCCCGGAATCCCCGAAATCCACATCACCACAGTAGGCGCAGTCATCGGCGCGAATATACCGACTTTCGCGTTAGGGCTGTACAAGGCAATCAGGGATCCGCGCCTGTAAGGGTACGAGGGTTGACATGGATGGACGGGGTGCATAAGATTTCAGCCCTATCCTAACCTTTCCCCTGATAATAATATCTAACGGAGGGTAATAATGATGGGCACAAAGGCAAAGGACACAAGAATCCTAGTAGGAATCGCGCTCGGAACCGTGGTTGGTATGGCTCTAGGTGTTGCGCTCGGCAACGCTGTCCTCGGTGTGGGGATAGGGTTTCCTGTGGGAATGGCGCTAGGTCTCGTTTGGGCCAGAAGGTTCTAACACTTCCCTCCTAGACATCCTCCCCCCTGCCGCGCAACGACGTCCGGATAGGCGAGTATAGACAGGATAAGGGGATGCTCCACAGCGATGTGAGCGCATCCCCTTAGTTTTTGGGGTTATTCTTCCCCCACCTAACCTTCCCCCACTGGAGAAAGGGACTGAAAATGTGGCTAGTCGGCTACTGCTTGCGCTTCTGCCGTCTCGGTTTCCTCGATTGGCTTGCCGGTCGCGGGATCGACCTCGAACGGGCTGTTCAGCTCTAGCTCCTTGCCCATCTCGCGGACTGCGGGGATTACATATTCGCCCATCAGACGCAGCGAGCGCATCTGGTCCTCGTGCGTCATGGCGCCGTCGCCGTCCCAGAATATCACGCTGCCCGGGCGCAGTGTCTCCAGCACATGTCGAATCTTTGGCAGTATGGAGTCGGGTGTGCCGGTTACGATGGTGTAGTTTTCCTGCTGCTCTTCAAAGGGCCGGGCGAGCACATTGCCGCCGCGGTTGGTGGTTGCGAAGTCGCGAGTCGGCAGGACGCGACGGCGCGATGTCAGTCCGGGCAGCGACAGCAGCGCAGGGTTCGCCGTGCCTTCGTTGCCCGCAAGGAACGGGTTGCTGGGTCCCTGCACATACTTGCGCGCGGTTGCTTCCGCCAGCTCTTCCGTCTCGTCAACATGCACCTTCCAGAGGTAACCGATGTTCTGCGAGCCGGACTCGTATCCCTCTTCCTCGGCGGTTTCATGGTAAATCTGGAACGCCTGCTTGGTCGGCTCCATCTGCGTTGCCAGCATGATGTACGGAATGCGGTTGCGCGCCGCCCACTGCAATGAGTCGCGGCTGACTACGCCGGGCAGCCAGATGGGTGGGTGCGGCTTCTGGTATGGGCGCGCCCACGGATTCACATAGCGGTAGTTGTAGTGTTTGCCTTCCCAGCGGAAGGGGCCGGGAGTCGTCCACGCCTTCACGATGAAGTCGTGCGCTTCTTGGAAGCGTTCCCAGTTGTATGGTGGCGGCGCGTTGTGCGCCACGCTCTCGCGTCCGGTGCCGCGCACCCAGCCGGAGACCAGCCTGCCGTGCGAAATCATATCGATGATGGCGAGCTGCTCCACAAGCCAAAGCGGGTCGTCCCAGATGGGGATGATGTTGCCCAGCAGGACAATCTTGGCGCGCTTGGTCATCCGCGCGAGAATCGCCGCCTCGATGTTCATCGCGCCGCCCATGCAGAAGGGCGTGCTATGGTGCTCGTTGAGCATCAGCCCGTCGAAGCCCATCTCTTCGGCATACAGCCTTTCGTCGAGATAGCGGTTGTACAAGTTCGCCCCAATCTCAGGGTCGTAGATTTCGTTGCTCAGGGTCAGATCCTTGATGGACTTGCCCGTCGCGCCGAAGTAGCCTGACGCCGGGTCTTGATAAGGGCGTTCGGTAAAGTGTGCGATGAACATGGGCGGTCTCCTTTAAGAGTGTACAGCTATGGCAAAAGTTTAATGAGCGCGACTACCAGCCCGCCGACTGCAATCATCATGCCGCCGAGCCTGAGTGTCAACCGAAGTTCGAGGTCTTTCAGGTCAGCTTTTGTGGCTACATCGCCAGCGAGCGCATTGCTCATGGCCGAAAGACAGATTCAGCCTGCGATTCGCTGAATCCTGCTTCAGTGAGAGCCTTCACGGCTTCATGTGTATCGAATCCGATCGTTGCCATCTGGCAGTTTCCTTCTAGTCGTCCCAATCCCGATGGTTATCAGTATTTATACCACAAAATCGCTTGCTTGGGGCTAACGCGCTTCACTTACCGCCGGACGCGCCGACTTCGATTAGCAGACGGCAATGGTCGCTCGGTCCCCATTCTTCCACTTCGTTCATGGCGCGCACGCTAACTTCGTTGTGAAAGCCACGCGATGCGAATGCGTAGTCGAGTTGCTGGCTGGCAGATTCGGGCGTTTTTTCGCCCGTTGTGTAGTAGGTAGGCACGTTGCGGCTATCCGGCGCAAGCCAATCTCGCTGATTGAATGCCTTGCGCCCGTTAGGGTAGCACGGTCCCATGAACTCCAAGCCCATCGCGTTCATCCTGGTCCAAACACTGTGATCTCTCGATCCAATCCACTCAGGGTCGCCTGGATTGTAAATCATATTGAGGTCGCCTGCTGCGAGTATGCGATGCGTTGAAGGCTCATAATCGCCGATAAACCCAGAAATGTCCGTTATTATGCGATGCGCCGAACCGTCAGCAGTTCCTACGCTCCACGGGCTCTTTACGGTTGGATGCCATCGCAGCCATCGAGCGTACATCGATACTACGATGAAAGGCTCGCCGTCCTGGGGGCTTTGGGAGTTACGCGGGCGGCTGCGATTGTCCCAATACCGCTAACCGCAATCTCATCTTCCGCCACTACTCCGATAGGGCTGATTTGCTTGAACCACTCCACTTCTACGCGATTGGATAGTTTTACGACTTTACACCAGCGGTCATATAGCCCTGATCTTCCCCAACGCTCGCGTAGCTTCTCCTTACCCCATAACTTTTCGTAGTCCGCATTCCACATACGAGAATCCCAACTCGCCTGCGGGCCGGTGTTGAAACAGGCGTCCATCCCGGTGGGTTTGTTGCCCGCTTCTTGCAGCAAGGCGACGTCCGCGTCCATTTCCAGCAGTTTTTTCCAAGCGGCGTGCCGTCTGTTGATGTTCCAACTTACTACTTTGATCATTGAGGATTACCCGGAGAGGAAGTCCTGCACCAGCGCCAGGAACTTGTCGGTCTGCTCGATTTCCGGGCGGTGTCCGCAATTGTCGATGACTTCTAGGCGTGAACCTTTGATGGACTGCCGGTAAAGCTCGCCCGCGTTCACCGGCACCATGCCGTCTTGCGCGCCCCAAATCAGCAGCGTTGGCAAGTCCTGCAATCGACCTAGCAGTTGTGGCAGCCCGCGATAGTGCATGTATGGCTTCCAGCTCAGGCGGCAAGCCTCTTCGCGCGCCACAGCCCACGCCTCTGCCAATTCCGGCGAAGGCTCTGCCGGGCGAACCGTGTCGAACTCCGGCACTGCTGCGTTGTCCAAGCATACGGTGTCAAGGTACTCTTCGGCGGTTACGAGGAATATGTCGAATATCTCGCCGATGTCGGGCTTGATGCCGGCAGCGCCTACGAGCACCATCTTGTTGAATTGCTGCGGGCACATTGTCGCCATCTCCGCGGCGAGCCAGCCGCCGAGCGAGAACCCGATGACATTCACTCCCTGCAAGCCCAGTTCGTCTAGGGCGCGCAGATACCAGCCGGCGAGATCGCGCATGTTCATTATCCATTCCATGCGCGGCGATTCGCCAAAGCCCGGATGTGACGGGATGTGCAGCGTATTGTTCGCGGCAAGCGCTTCGTGCCAGCGCAGCGCGCCGTGATGCCCCATCTCGTCGTGCAGCACCAGCAGCGGATCGCCGTCGCCTCCCCGCGCTATCTCAATGCGCGTGCCTGCCACCTCGATGATTTCCTCTGTCAATATGCTCGTAACGGTAGTCATTAATGTCTCCTGTAATAGCAGCGGAGTTCGTCGTTCGCGGCGCCTGCCGAGTCGCCCTGATTTTCTGTTTATATGGGCTGAATGTCAAGTTGGGGTGTGTACGAGACGATTTCATAAATGCAGTTTAGGTCTGTCATTTCGAGCGAAGCGAGAAATCTAAAGTCGGAAACGGGTTTGCATTCAACGATTTCAGATTCCTCACAGCGTTCGGAATGACACAAATATAATGCGGTGACATAAAAGTACTGCCGATGACAACATTAGGGATTTGCGAAATCTCTGTGAGAATATCCTCCAATATGACACGCACACGATTTTCCATTATGATAGTTGTGAGCGCCGAGCGTTCCTGCGGCGATTCGTGGCGAATTAGGCAATTTCGCCGTCATTTCTTTTCTTGAGGAGAGGCTGTTGCAGCAAGTTGAAACCGCGCGAGGAATCGCCCAACTGATTGTGGACAATGTTAAGCGTGTGATTATCGGCAAGGATCAGGCAATCGAGCTAGGTGTTATCGCGCTTATGTGCGAGGGACACGCGCTGATAGAAGACGTGCCGGGCGTAGGCAAGACTATGCTGGCACGAAGCATCGCCCGATCCGCCGGCTGCTCCTTCAAGCGGATACAGTTCACGCCGGACCTGCTGCCTACCGATGTTACGGGCGTATCCATCTTCAATCAGCGCAGCGGCGATTTCGAGTTCCGGCAGGGACCGATCATCGCGCAGATTGTGCTTGCGGACGAGATCAACCGCGCAACGCCGAAAACGCAGTCTTCGACGCTCGAAGCGATGGAAGAACGGCAGGTAACCGTCGAAGGCGTAACGCACACCGTACCCTCGCCGTTCATGGTAATGGCGACGCAGAACCCCATCGAGTATGAAGGCACATTCCCGCTGCCGGAGGCGCAGCTTGACCGTTTTTTCGTGATGATTACGCTCGGCTACCCGTCCATCGAAGAGGAAATCGCGGTCATCAACGGGCAGCAGGTCGGGCATCCGATTGAGTCGCTGCAGGCGGTCGCGTCCGCAGAAGAGATACAGCAAATGCAGCGCGCCACCCGCGATGTCTATGTGGACGACCTCATCAAGCAGTACATCGTAACCATCATATCCGCCACGCGAGACCACGCGGACATCGCGCTCGGCGCATCTCCGCGCGGGTCGCTGTTCCTATTCAGAGGCGCGCAGGCTTTGGCGCTCATACGCGGCAGAGACTATGTGCTGCCCGACGATGTGAAAGAGCTCATCGTGCCCATAATGAGGCATAGGATTATCGTGTCGGCCGCGGCGCGAATGCGCGGCGTCAATCCCGGCAATGTCATGAACGAAATCGCCGACAGCATACCGGTCCCCGGCGCTCAGGCGCAGGGCTGGTTCAGGAGCTGACATCATTTACGAGGCAAAGGCTTACCTGCTGAGGCGGTTCTATCTCATCATTGCGCTCTGCGCCGCGACTGTTGTCACGGGCGCTGCCACCGGCTTCGGGCTATTTTACCGCCTGTTCTACATTCTCGGGCTGACGCTCATCTTCGGCTACATCTGGAACTACATCAGCTTGCAGTCGCTCGAAGTGAGCGTGGACAGGCGCTCGCGGCGCGTCCGCGTGGGCGACGATATCGAAGAGCGCCTGACTGTCCGTAACCTGAGCACGATGCCAAAGCCGACCTTGGAAGTGGAAGACATGACCGACCTGCCGGGCTACTCCAGTGGCATGGCGGTCAGTCTGCCCACGAAGGGCTTCCGATCGTGGCGCACGCAATTGCCAGCACGAAGGCGCGGCGTCTATACGCTCGGTCCGGTGCGTGTGTCCAACACGGACGCATTCGGCATTTTCCGGCGCGAGCGGTTCTTCTGCGACACAGAGGATCTCATCGTATATCCGCGCACGCACTACATACCCGAGTTTGCCATACCCGCGGCGGACCTGTCCGGCGACAGTTCCACCCGGCGGCGCTCGCACGACCTTACGCCGCATGCGTCAAGCGTGCGCGAGTACGCGTTCGGCGATAGCATCAGCCGCGTCCACTGGGGCAGCACGGCGAAGTTGGGCAAGCTGATGTCCAAAGAGTTCGACCTTGGGCAGTCTAGCGATGTCTGGGTGCTGGTTGACCTGCACCGCGATGTGCAAGCGGGCGAGCTAGATGAAAGCACGGACGAATACGCCGTGTCCATCGGCGCATCGCTGAGCCGCAAGTATCTCGAAGCAGGGCTGCCCGTCGGCTTGATTGCGCAGGGCGACCAGCGATACTTCCTGCCCGCGGATACCGGCGCCGGACAGTTCGACCGCATTCTAGAGTTCCTCGCACTGAGCAAGTCCGAGGGCAGTGTCGCGCTCGAATCGCTGCTTGCGCAGGAAGAGCATCTTTGGGGCTATCACAGCTCGCTTGTCGTCATTACGCCGTCGAACAGGCCCGACTGGGTTACCGCGCTTCGTGAGCTTATGAGGCGGCGGGTGCGTGTGGCTGTTGTCCTGCTAGACGGCGTATCGTTCGATGGCTTCTTCAACACGACCGATGTGATACCGCACCTGTACTTGGCGGGCATACCGCCGTATCTGGTGCGCAAGGGCGAAGACATTCCCGTGGCGCTGAGCCGCGTGTTCACGAGCGCGGAATTGGATCAGGCGCAAGAATTGGCGGCGACGGAGGTTCGCGTATGAGCAGCGAAGCCATCACTTCGGTATTGCCGCCACGCCGCGCCGAGGCGGAACAACAGCGCCATAGACTGCTGCAAATCTACGACAGGTTCCACCCGGTACAGGGCTGGGCGAGCTTCGTAATCCTGCTGCTCGCTCTGATGATTATGGGTTTGTCGGTGCAGGACGGCTCGTGGGTGCCGGTGCCGCAACTGCAATCGCTGCTCATCATATCCGCGATAACGGGGCTAGGACTCGCCAAAGTGCGCGTGCCGGCGATACTGCTGCATCCGGTCGGATTGGCAATCGGCGCTGTGTTGATAGTCTGGCGCGCGATGGAACTCTCCGATGAAAGCACGATACTCGCATCGCTGCCTGAGATGTGGGGCAGGCTTGCGGTCTGGTACGAGGCGGCGACGAACGACGGCATATCGACCGACTTGCTGCCATTTACACTGGCGCTGCTAACGATGGCGTGGTGCATCGGGTATTTCAGTTCGTTCTTCGTCTTCCGCGCGACCAACGCCTGGGTGATGGTGGTGCTAGGCGGCGTGTCTATCCTCACCAACCTGAGCTTCCTGCCGCCAAGCATCAACTTCTCGTCAAAATTCTTCATATTCACGCTGCTGGCGATGCTGCTTGTCGTCAGGTTGAACGATGTGCAGAACGAACAGCGCTGGCGGCTGCGCGGCATTCGCTTTGAAATGGTAAACAGCTGGCTGACGATGCACTCGGCGATATGGTTCGCGCTGCTGGTGATGGTGCTCGCCGCGATGCTGCCGCTCAAGGTGTATGTGTCGCGCGATCTGGCGAACTGGTGGAACACCGCGCGCTCCCCCATTTCCAGCTTTGAGGAAGATGTGGCGCGGCTGCTGGCGGGCATACCGTCGCGCAAGAATGTGCCGGGCAGGTTCTTCGGCACGACGCTGCCGTTCATCGGCTCCATATCCTTCGGCGGCGAAGCGGTCTTCTGGGCGAGCTCGGAATACCCGTCATACTGGCTGTCCAACACTTACAGCGAGTACACATCGCAGGGCTGGAAGGCGGGAGAGACGACCAAGCTCGAAGTGGGACCTGATACGGTTGCGCCACCGCGCGCGGAATGGCTGCGGCGTGAAGATGTGGAGCAGACGGTGCAGCTCGCCTTCGACAGCGACAGTTTCCTCGCCGGTGGCAATTTGGACTGGCTCAGCCACGATGCCGTAGTCGAGACGCTGCGACCGAAGAGTTTCGCTATTGACCTGCACAATCCGGAGTCTGACGCCAATTTGCCGGAGGACATACAGGAAGTCGCGCAGGCTATCCGCGATGCAGGCGAGCCGCCGCAGCGATTCGCGGAGTCGTATATCTCGCGGATGCTGCCGGACGACCTCGTGCTGAACAGCGTCGGCTTCGTGTCGGATGAGCACAGCAGCGATGGGGGCATGGTGCTGCAGACTTTGAACGTCGAGCGTAAGGCGTCCGCAATACCGGAGATAGTTTCGTGGGAATTCGCCGAACGCCAGCCGGAAAATCACCCGTATGCGATGGTGTCTTATGTCTCGGTTGCGACCGATGACGAACTGCGAGAAGCGAGCACGGACTATTCCGCGTTCATTACGGATCACTACTTGCAGCTGCCGCAGTCGCTGCCGCAGCGGGTCGTGGACAAGGCTGAAGAGCTGACGGCAGGCGCGACCAATCCATACGACAAGGCTGCCGCGATTTCCGACTATCTCCGCGGCGAAACATTCACCTATTCGCAAGACATCGAAGCGCCGCCGCGAGACGCGGACGGTGTGGACTACTTCCTTTTTGAGACAAAGACCGGGTACAGCGACTACTTCGCGTCGTCGATGGTCGTGATGCTGCGCGCGGTGGATGTGCCGGCGCGCCTTGCCGCCGGTTACGCGCCGGGCGAGTTCGACCCGGAGAACAATGTGCGCGTGGTGCGCGACTTCGACAGCCACGGCTGGGTGCAGGTGTTCTTCCCCGAGTACGGCTGGATTGACTTCGAGCCGACACCGCGCTGGCCAGAGCACGAGCGGCAGTTCGCGGCGGCGCCGGAAGCACTGGCGCTTTCTGCCACCGGCGGCACCGACGGCATCGCCGACCCGTCCGAGTTTCTGGACCCGTTCGACGACATCGGAGGGCCGGGGTTGTCGCGCATAAACAGCGGCGCGACATTCGGCAGCGATTTCCTCGCGAACATCGACATCGTCGCCATCGGCACGCGAGCGGGCATCGTAGTTGGCGCGGCAGGCGCAGTCTGGCTGCTGCTGTATGTGATATGGAATCTAGGTCTGCGCAGATTGTCCACAGTCGAAAGAGCATACACGCGCATGAACAGGCTAGGCACACTGGCAGGCTTACGGCGCAGAGCATACCAAACACCTAACGAATATTCGGCGATGGTGGCGCGGGCGCTCGGTGAATCCGGCGCGGGTGCACAGAGCATAGGTCGCGAGTTCGCGGCGCTGCGCTACACAAGCGGCGCACGACCGGACACCGCAGACGACAACGATGGCAGCAGCGACACGGACGAGATGGAGCAGGCGTGGCGGAGCATTCGCGGCGCGCTGGTATCGCGCGCCTTCAGGCGCCTGCTGCCCGGAGGAAGTCAAGAATGACGACTACTTACTATGACATATTCGAAACGCCGGCGGGTTGGATGGGCTTGGTCGCGTCCGACAAAGGCTTGCGGCAAAGCACACTCCCCCAAGCGTTCCCTGAAGATTGCATTGAGCAGATGGGCAACGCGATAACGGATGCGACACCATCGCCAACGCGTTTCGAGGGTATCAAGGAAAAACTTGCCCGCTACTTCTGCGGCGAAGATGTCAGTTTCGCGGACGAACCCATCGATGTGGATGACGCATCGCCGTTCCACCAAGCCGCATGGCACGCATGCCGCACAATTCCCAAAGGCGAGACGCGCACCTACAAGTGGCTGGCGGAACAAGCAGGCAATGCGCTTGCGCCAAGAGCCGCCGGCCAAGCGATGGCGCGAAACCGTCTCGCCATCATCATACCCTGCCACCGCGTAATCGCAAGCGACGGCAGCCTGCGCGGCTTCGGCAAAGGCAGGGAGCGGTTGGACCTGAAACAGCGCCTGATGGACTTGGAGGGCTAACGACTACGCGGCAACTCTTGCTGTCGAGCCGTAAGTGGGATACGAGACACTCCCTTCCTACACATTACATAGGGGAAGGAAGTTGAGGGATCGCGCACTTATTTGACGCGCTCATTCATTACTGATTTCCATGAGGCGCGCTTCGCCGGCGGTGCCCAGAGCTTCGTTGTTCAGGCGCGCTATCAGTTCGTCGTTGGCGCGGACGCGTACGGCGGGCCAGTCCATTTCGACAATGTGCCCTGCAGTCGCGATTTCGAGCGTTACCTCGCACTCGCCTTGGTAGTCCATCAGGATGCTGCTCAGGATTTGCAGCATTCGCCTGTCATGCTCGGGCTCGCCTTCGGTCAGGCGCAGCAGCAAGCGCTGTCCGGCTTCGGCAGGCATTGGTGTACTTACTTCGACAGGTCGGGAAGGAAGGACGCTTGCTCCATCGCTCGCGTCATTGTCGTTTTGCGGCGTGTATCCGTTGGTGCCGTTCGTTACATTCGTGCTATCTGTCGTGCTGCCTGCCCCGTTTGTCCCGCTTATCCCATCATTGGTCGGCGCAGACTCATCCCAAGGCGGAGCATCGTCCGACTCACTGCTAGGCGCACTTTCGCTGTATGTGCCGTTAGTCTCCGATACGGTAGGACTAGAGGGCTGGGCGCTTGGTGTGCCTTCCGGCAGATCGTTGGTCACGGCGTCGTGTGAAGGCTGCCAGTCTTGCGAGAGTGAAGTTGCGCCATTTGCCGCCGCCGCTTGTGCCTCCGGTTCATCATTGTCGCGCGATTCGGTCTCGCCGGCCGTTGCATCTGCCGGTGCGTCGTAGTCCGATGTGCCATATGCAAATGCGCCGTTGCCATTCGTGCCGGTCTGCGTTGCGTCGTTGACCGTGCTGTCATTCGCCGACACACCGTTAGTTGACATTCCGTTGCCGTTCGCCTCGCTGACAGATGCACCATTCACGGGAACGACATCGTTTGCAATACCGTTCTCTGCCATGTCGTTGTTCGCTGCGCCGTTTTTGGAGGCGCCTTCACTTTCTGCCCCATTGGGGGCTGAGGCGTTGGTTTCGGACAGCACGATTTCGTGTGCTTCTGAGCAGCTTACGCTGATGTTGTCGTCGCGGTGGCGCACGTTGCCGGTTACCGTAACCAGCTTGCCATCTTCCCAGAGATGGCCGGTGGCTTTCAGCTCATCTTCCCAGACGAACACTTCCTGCTCGCCGTCAAGCAGAGACAGCGACACAATGGCGAATGGTTGCCCTTTGCGTGTCTCGCGGCGGTTCACGCCGGACACTATGCCAGTTACTTTCACGCGCCTGCCCGCCGCGACGGATTTCAGGTCTTCAATCGCTACGATGTCGCTTGGTCCGGCTCTTTGCGTCAGCAGATCGAAGAGCGCGCTGTTCGATGTGGACACGCCGAGCAACTCTCGTTCCCATTGGCTTTTCTCCACATCGGTTGTGTGTCGATTGGGAATGTCGATGCTGGCTAGTTCGGCGGGCATCGAAGCGCCCATCATGTCGAACATCGACGCCTGCTGGGAATTGCGCATGCCCGCTTCACTCTTCGACAGCGAAATAATGCGGTCTAGCGCCTCGTCCATTCCCGTGCGATCGCCGAACTCGTCGAGAGCGCCGGCGCGGATTAGGCTTTCGAGCGCCTTCTTGCCCACGCGACTGAGATCGACAGACTGACAAAGGTCTTCTATCGAGGAGAACTCACCGGCTTCCTTGCGGTCGGCGACCAGCGGTAAAACCGCGCCTTCGCCCACGCCCTTCACTGCGGACAACCCCCAGCGAATTGCGTCGTTGCCGTCCGCGTCGGTATCAATGGAATAGTTGACTTCGCTCTTGTTGACGCTGGGTGGCAGGACAGAGACGCTCATTCGGCGACATTCCGCGACTACGGACGCAATCTTGTCGGAGCTATCTTTGGACGAGTTGAGGAGCGCAGCCATATATTCGATGGGGAAGTTCGCCTTGAGATAGGCAGTCCAATATGAGATTAGCCCGTAGCTGACGCTGTGCGCCTTATTGAAGGCATACCCGGCGAACGGTTCAATGAGCGCGAAAATCTCTTCCGCCATCGCCTGCGTGTAGCCTTGTTCGAGCGCGCCCTTCAGGAAATTTTGCTTTTCCTCTGCCATAATCTCGGGGATTTTCTTGCCCATCGCCTTGCGCACGATGTCCGCCTGCCCGAGCGAATATCCGGCGAATGTGCGCGCGATTTGCAGCACCTGGTCCTGATAGACGATGACGCCGTATGTCTCTTCCAAGATGTCCTTCAGCGCCGGGTGAGGATAGTGCGGCACGGCGCGGCCATGCTTGGAGTCGATGAAGGTGGAAATGTGCTCCATCGGACCTGGGCGATAGAGCGCAATCATGGCGGCTACATCGCTCAGCGCGCTGGGCTTCAACTCCTTGATGTAGCGCGTCATGCCGTCGCCTTCCAATTGGAAAACGCCGACTGTCTCGCCTCGGGAAAGCAAGTCGAATGTCGCGCCGTCGTTAAGCGGTATCTCGGTTAGCGCGAAATTGATGCCCCTAGTCTCGGCGATAAGGTCGCGAGCGTTGGCGAGAATGGTCAGGTTGGTGAGACCGAGGAAGTCCATTTTCAGCAGACCAAGGTCGGCGCATGGATCCATGGAATACTGCGTAACTGCGACGCCGCTGCCGTCGTCTGCGCTGCGAGCCGGACGCTGCAGCGGCACGATTTCGTCAAGCGGCTCTTGCGAGATTAGCACCGCGGCTGCATGTGTTCCTGCGTGGCGCGTCAAGCCTTCCAAGCCCATCGCGGTGTCCACTATCTTGGCGACATCATCGTCTGCGTCGTATTTTTCCTTCAGCTCCGCGCTCTGCTCCAGCGCGTCTTTCAGCGTGATATTGAGGCGGTTGGGTATGAGTTTCGCCACGCGGTCGCCGTCACTGTATGGCATTGCGAGCGCGCGCGCGACATCGCGGACGCCGCCCTTCGCGCCGAATGTGCCGAAGGTGATTATCTGCGCCACGTGCTCTTTGCCGTATTTTTCGACGACATAGTTGATGACCTCTTCGCGGCGATCGTCCTGGAAGTCCATGTCGATGTCGGGCATTTCCTTGCGCTCGACATTCAGGAAACGCTCGAATACGAGCTGGTAGGGAAGCGGGTTGACATCGGTTACGCCGAGGCAGTACAGCACAAGGCTTGCTGCCGCGCTGCCACGCACGGCAAAGAATATGTCGCGCTGGTGCACGAACTTGGCTATGTCCCAGACGACGAGGAAGTAGTCCGGGAACTGCGTCTGCCGGATGACTTCGAGTTCGTAAGCAAGGCGTTCGTGCTCTGCTTCGCCGGCGTTGGGGATGCGCGTTGCCAAGCCTTCGTAGCATATCTTCGCCAAGTATTCGTCGGCGGTCAGCCCGTCCGGCACGGGGTATTCGGGCAGGCGCATTTGCGAGAAGTCCAAACTCAGATCACACATCTCGGCGATGCGCTGCGTGTTGGAAATGGCGTCCGGCAGTTCCTTAAAGAGCTCTGCCATTTCTTCAGGGCTGCGTAAGTAATACGAATCGGCCATCTGCATCCGCCCCGAGTCTGCGACATTCGTGTTCGTCTGGATGCAGATTAAGATGTCCTGAAATTTCGCGTCGTGTTTGTGCGTATAGTGCGAATCGTTGGTCGCGACGAAGGGGATGTCCAGCTGCCGGTGAAGTTCCATCAATCCCTTGTTAATCTGCGGCAGTTGGGGGACATTGTTGTGGCTCATCAGCTCAAGGAAGTATCGCCCACCCAGCAGTTCCTTGTACCACGCGGCGGTGTCGAGCGCTCTTTCCATATCGCCATTGGTTAGCGCGCGCGGCACTTCGCCGGCGGGACAGCCGGACAGCACGATTAGCCCTTCATTGTGCTCTTCCAGCAGTTCGCGGTCGATGCGCGGCTTGTAGTAAAAGCCTTCGAGATTGGACTTCGACACAAGCTTGAGCAGGTTGTGGTAGCCGCGCTCGTTCTGAGACAGTATGGTCATGTGATACGGCGATCTATTGTTGGAGCTGCGCTCGTGACGGTTGTCCGGTGCAACATACACCTCACACCCGATAATGGGCTTGACATCGTGCTTCTTCGCAGTCTTATAGAAGTCGATTGCGCCGTACATACCGCCATGGTCTGTCATGGCGAGGCTGTCCATACCGAGTTCTTTGGTACGCAGCACAAGGTCTTCGATACGACTGAGGCCGTCAATCATGCTGTATTCGGTGTGGACATGAAGGTGGGTGAACATAAAGAGCCGGACCTCAATCGTTCAGTTGGGCGTTCAATTGTTCTCACTGCTATGATGTGCTGATTATAGCACTGCGGCACCGTCCATGCCCTCACAATTGAACGCAGAAATTGACGATTTTGGCTGATTGCGGTGGCGGTTATGGCATGGTTGCCATGTTCCAAAACCTTCGTTTGACTGCCAACAGAAGAGGGTAACAGAATGGGTAGGATGGGGAGGGAGATAATGAAGCTGCGCACAAGAAGAGCGCCCCGAACTTTCGCTTGTTCGGGGCGCTCTAGTTATGCCTATGCCTTATGCCATGCTAGCGCTAGTGGCAAGTGCTAGACTAATTGCCTAGTAGTCCATCGGGGGCATTGCCGGTGCTGCGGGCGCTTCTTCCGGGACGTCGGTGATGAGCGACTCGGTGGTGAGTACCATCGATGCGACGCTGGCGGCGTTCTCGATCGCTGCGCGCGTTACCTTCGCCGGGTCCATGATGCCGCGCTCCAGCAGGTGGCCAAACTCGCCGACTTCTGCGTCGTAGCCCCAGTCGCCCTCTGCCTTGATGCTCTCGGAGAGGATAACCTCGCCGGAGACGCCAGTGTTCTCGGAGATGAGCTTCAGCGGCTGTTCAAGCGACTTGCGGAGGATAGAGACGCCGGTAGCCTCGTCGCCGGAAAGTTCAACGCCCGCGAGCGCGTCTCGCGCGCGAATGAGCGCCAGTCCGCCACCGGGGACGATGCCCTCTTCGACTGCTGCGCGGGTTGCGGACAGGGCGTCCTCAACGCGCTGCTTCTTCTCGCGAAGTTCGACCTCGGTCGCTGCGCCAACCTTGATGATGGCGACGCCGCCGGAGAGCTTGGCAAGGCGTTCCTGCAGCTTCTCGCGGTCGAAGTCGGAGGTAGTCTCGTCGATCTGCGCCTTGATCTGGTTGATGCGGCCCGTGATGTTGTCATCGGTGCCTGCGCCGTCAACGAAGATAGTCTCTTCCTTGGTGGCGACAACCCGGCGCGCCCTGCCGAGGTCTTCCACGACCACGGAGTCGAGCTTGCGGCCGACTTCTTCGCTGATGACCTGACCGCCCGTGAGGATTGCCATGTCTTCGAGCATCGCCTTGCGCCTGTCACCGAAGCCGGGAGCCTTGACGGCGAGGCAGTTCAGCGTGCCGCGCAGCCTGTTGACGACCAGGGTGGCGAGCGCTTCGCCTTCGATGTCCTCGGCGATGATGACGAGGTTCTTGCTGACCTGCAGGATCTTCTCCAGTGCAGGCAACACATCGGCGACTGCTGAAACCTTCTTGTCGGTGATGAGGATGTAGGGGTCTTCGATAGACGATTCCATCTTGTCCTGGTCGGTGATGAAGTAGGGCGAGATGTAACCTCGGTCAATCTGCATGCCCTCAACGAACTCCTGCTCGAAGTTCAAGCCCTTGGACTCGTCAACCGTGATGACGCCGTCCTTGCCCACGCGCTCCATAACATCGGCGATTAGACCGCCCATGTCGTCGTCGTGAGCGGACAGGGATGCGACCTGCGCAATCTGCGTCTTGCCCTCGACCGGTGTGGACATAGAGCCGACCTGATCGCGAAGGGCGACGACGCCCTTTTCGATGCCGCGCTTCAGAGCCATAGGATTGGCGCCGGCGGCGATGTTCTTGAAGCCTTCGTGGATGATCGCCTGCGCGAGAACGGTCGCGGTGGTCGTGCCGTCGCCTGCGACGTCGTTGGTCTTGCTGGCGGCTTCCTTGAGAAGCTGCGCGCCCATATTCTCGAACGGGTCTTCAAGCTCGATTTCCTTAGCGATGGTTACGCCGTCGCTGCACACCTGCGGCGGGCCGAACTTCTTGTCGAGAACGACATTGCGTCCGCGCGGTCCGAGCGTAACGCCGACGGTGCTTGCCATCTGGTCGATGCCGCGCTTCATGGCTGCGCGGGCTTCCTCACTGAATGTGAGCTGCTTGGGCATTTCTTCTTCCTCCTTACGAGAGTTGACTTATGAGAATTGTGATTGTCTTGGGTGGGCTAGGGCGTCGATTACTTCTTGAACAGAATGTCGTCTTCGCGCAGCACGAGATACTCGTCGTCGCCGTCTTTGTACTCGGTGCCGGCGTACTTGGAGTACACGACCAGATCGCCGACCGTGAGTTCCATAGGCACGCGGTTGCCGTCATCGGTGAGCCTGCCGGGGCCGACCGCCACAACTTCGCCTTCCTGTGGCTTCTCTTTCGCCGTGTCGGGTATGTAGATGCCGCCCGCGCTCATCGACTCTTCAGCCTCTGAAGGCTTCACCACCACGCGGTTGCCGAGCGGGTTGAAAGTAACCTGGGTTTCTGTCGCCATTGTCCTCAATTCCTCCTGATTTGCTTGAGAATTGTTGCCGGTTCGTGTGCCAATTTGCGCTGTCTGGGACGCCAATTAGCAGACTCAAGAATAGTCTGCTAAATAAATATAGCGAAGGCGCAGCGGCGTTGTCAACAGAATTATACGGACGCCCTACCCACGCGCTTGACACCGCATGAAGAAGGAACACGAAGAGCAGAGAGGACAAGATGAACAATAGTCTATTGCCGCTTTTGAGGGAAGGTTAGGAAGGGGCGAAATATCCGCTGCACAACCTCGTCTGGGTGTCAAATTCGCGCCAATTACCCGCTATTAGGTTGACCTGCATCGCTCCCAATCCATATCATCCTGCTACGGCGGCTATCACTATCACCCACTATCACCATTCCGGGATCATCATGGGAACGCTTGAAAGAAATGCCGGATATGGCAGGATCAAACGAATGAAGAATGCGGCGAGACTAGGAGCGGCGCTGTTCGTCAGCATGCGCCCCCGCCAGTGGTACAAGAACCTGATCATCTACCTCGCGTTCTTCTTCACAATAAACGAGGCGTGGTCGCTGGACGCTGACATAGGCGCGGCGCTGCAGTTGTTCGGCGTCATCACGTTGGCGTTCCTGATATTCTCCGCGCTCACCGGCGCCGTCTATCTGCTAAACGACATCCTAGACGCGGACAGCGATCGCCGGCATCCGCGCAAGCGCAATCGTCCCATCGCATCCTGCCGCTTGCCCGTAGCTGCTGCGTGGATTGCCGCCGTTGCGCTCACTGCCATTGCGCTAGGCGGCGCGTTCACTCTGAATCCGATATTCGGCGTCATATCGCTGCTTTACGCGCTGGCGAATATTGCGTACTCGCTGGCGCTCAAGCACATCGTGCTGGTCGATGTGTTCGTGATAAGCGGGGGTATGGTGCTGCGCGCGGTCGCGGGCGCGGCGATCATGGGCGTTCCGATTTCGCCATGGCTTTACCTGTGCACTGCGCTCGCGGCGTTGCTGCTGGCGCTCATCAAGCGGCGCAGCCAACTCACGACTGCCGGCACGGACGCTGCGAGCCAACGCCCGTCGCTGAGCGGGTACAGCGTCGAATCATTGCATAAGCTGGTGGTCATAACTGCCACCGCGTCGCTGATAGCTTACTCGCTGTACACATTCACCGCGCCTAATCTGCCCGCCAATGGTGCGATGATGCTGACGATTCCATTCGTCGCGTTCGGCCTGTTCCGCTACCTGATATTGAGCGACAGTGCCGACGCCGGCGAAAATCCCGAAGATCTGCTGCTCGGCGACATACCGCTAATTGCGACGGCTCTGCTATGGCTAAGCAGCGCAGCGGTAATACTTGCGGTCTTCCGGTAGCGGGGCGATTTCATAAGAAAATCCTACAAGGCGACCGGTCGCTCTGTGTGCACACTTGCATGCGAATTCTGGCTCTTTCACCCTCAGACTAACTTTCCTACATCAAGAAGGAAGGGACTTCGATGTCAAACTATGCCTGAGTAATCTCGCAGGAGTTCCGAAGAACGAAGGCAAAGACACTTGAATTGTCTCCCATGTCGAGAGATTACGAGCGGCTCTGTGAATATCCGCAGGCTTGCGTTAGTATGCGTTCAGTATCGGACGACAATGAGTGAGAGGAGCACGACATGAATCCACTGGATAAGGCAGAAATCGGCTCGACAAGCGTTATGGTATCGCGGCTTGGCGTGGGCGGCGCGCCGTTCGGCTCAATGCCGATTGAGGACGCGCAACGAAGTTCCATCGAAAGCATCGGTAAGGGGCTGGATCTGGGCATATCGTATTTCGACACCGCGCCATTCTACGGCGCAGGCAGGAGCGAGCGGTATTACGCGCAGGGACTTGATGGCGTGAACCGCGATTCGTATGTGCTGTCCACGAAGGTCGGACGAGTGCTGAATCCGGTGGACACCGCGCCCGGACAGGATATATTCCGCGACTTGCCGCAGATGGAAGTCGCTTTCGATTTCAGCCGCGACGGAGTGCTGCGCTCGTTTGAAGAAAGCTTGAAGCGGCTGGAGCTGGACCGCGTGGACATACTGCTGATACACGACCCTGACGACTTTCACCAGCAGGCGGTAGATGAGGCATTTCCGGCATTGGCGGAACTTCGCTCGCAGGGCGTCATCGGCGCGATAGGGGCGGGCATGAATTTTTGTGAGCCGCTGGCGCAGTTTGGCCGCGAGGCGGACTTTGACTGCTTCCTGCTCGCCGGGCGATACACTCTGCTCGACCAGTCCGGATTGGACGACCTGCTGCCATTGTGTGAAGAGCGCGAGATGAGCATCATCCTAGGCGGCCCGTACAACAGCGGCGTGTTGGCGTCCGATTTGGGCGAGGGCACGACATACTTCTACCAGTCCACGCCGCCCGAAGTGCTGGAGCAGGCGCGCAAGATAAAGGCGGTCTGCGACAGGCACGATGTGCCGCTGAAAGCCGCCGCGCTGCAGTTCGGCTTGGCACATCCGGCCGTCGCTGCCACGATACCGGGCGCAGTATCAGCCGCCGAAGTGCAGGAAAACTTCGACATGGTTAGCTACACCATCCCCGCCGACCTGTGGAACGAATTGCGGCACGAAGGCTTGCTGCCCGAAAACGCGCCGACGCCGTAATGAGTTTGCGGTGTGGGCATAGTCGATTTGTGCATGCTAGGAAGCGTTGACACAGACACAAATGTAGCAGTCTTTGTTATATTAACGCCGCTTGCAAGCACCGGATTCTTGCGTCCGCAAGCGAAGAAGGCGGAAGTGCTTGTAAAAGCCAAGGAAGGGGAGCGTCGTCATATAGAGGCTGCCTTGACCCGACCCGGCGTGCAACCGGGCAGAGAATTCGTGGACGAAGTCTTCGGCGATTCCCGCTCCAGCTAGGCCGGATTAACTAGGCAACTCGGATTGCGACGGACGAGAGGCAAAGACATGAAATCTTATGCAATGGCGCTAGATTTGCGCGATGAAGCCGATGTAATCGAGCAGTACAAGGAATATCACCGCGCCGTTTGGGACGAGGTGCTGGAAGGGCTGCGCTCTCTCGGCATTGCCAAGATGAAGATATTCCTGCTCGGCAACAGGCTTTTCATGTACCTTGAAGCGCCGGACGAATTCGACTTGGAGCGCGACTTCCCCCGCTACATCGAAGCATCCCCACGCGCAGCAGAGTGGGACGCCCTGATGCGCGAGTTCCAGACTCCCGTCCCCGATGCCAATCCGGACGAATGGTGGGCAGCGATGGAAGAGGTGTTCGACCTGTATGGGTAAATCCTTAAGCTAGAGTTGCCATGGGGAGTGCGAGCGACCCTGACTCGTCATAGCAGTGCCTGAAATTCTTCTCTTGTCATCTCTGTATCTCGGAGAATTTTCGACATAAGCCCAGGTCCGATAATTTGCCTGTGATGAACTGGCACTACTGTTGTTCTGCCGTCAGGATGTCTCATCATCAGGTGGCTCCCTCGTTGCCTTATTCTCTGGAATCCCGCTCTTGATAAGGCTCGAAGCACTTCATCCGCTGCAAGGCTTGGCATCCGACTCATACGCCGACTCTGTGTACACCGACCAAAGTGAGGTTGTTAATTTCGTCTTCGTGTTCGACTTCAAGACAGAGTAGGATAGCTTCTCTGATATTCTCTAGAAGTTCCTCTAGGTTGCTTGCCTGTGTGTGGCAACCTCTCAGCGCAGGAACGCTCCCCACAAGCCAGCCGACTTCGTCCCGTTCAACTATGACGGTGAACTCTCGCATCTGTGCCCTCCGGTTCATCTGCTTGACTACCCCAAACTCTCGTCCAATATCTCCAGCAAATCCTTCGCGCGGTGGGAGTTTTGGGCTCCTTTGGTGCCTATGCCCTCTTCCATCATTTGCAGGCAGAAGGGGCAGGATACGCCAACCGTGTCGGCGCCGGTATCTAGGAAATGATCGGTGCGCACATGGTTGACGCGCCTGCCGCGGCTTTCCTCTACCCACATGTGCCCGCCGCCCGCGCCGCAGCAGAAGCTCTTACTGCGGGATCGCTCCATCTCCACTAATTCCAAGCCCGGTATTGCTTCGGCGATTGCGCGTGGCTGGTCGAATATGCCGTTCTGCCGCCCGAGATAGCACGGGTCGTGGAAGGCGAGCGTCGTGTTCATCTCCACCAGCGGCTTGATCCGTCCGTCCGCTATCAGCTCGGAAACGAACTCGCTGTAGTGCATCACTTCGTAATTGCCGCCCAAGTGTGGGTACTCATTCTTGATGGTGTTGAAGCAGTGCGGGCAGATGGTAACGACCTTCTTCACATCGTAGCCGTTTAGTGTGTCGATGTTCTGCTGCGCCATAATCTGATACAGATATTCATTGCCCATGCGCCGCGCCGGATCGCCGGTGCAGCCTTCTTCCATGCCCAGTATGGCAAAGTCCACGCCGGCGCGCTTCAACACAGACGCCATAGAGCGCGCGACACTTTGGCTGCGCTGCTCTAGCGCGGGAGTGCAGCCCACCCAGAACAGCACTTCCGCTTCAGGATGGTCGGCGAGCAGAGGGATGTCTAAGCCTTCCGCCCAGTCCGTGCGCGCGAATGTCGTGCCGCGCCAGGGGTGTCCGCGCTGTTCCATGCTCAGTAGCGCGTTCATCGCCGTCTCCGGCATCTCCGCCTGCTCCATTACGAGATATCGGCGCATGTCCACGATGGTGCTGATGTGCTCCACGCCTACGGGGCACTCCTCAACGCACGCGCCGCAGGTCAGGCAATCCCACAGCGCCTCTTCCTGAATCCAGCGGCCTATCAGCGGCTTTTCTTCTTGCGGGTCTTCGCCGGCTATGACGCCGGGCGCCGTCTCGAGCGTATGCTCTTTAAGATTTTCCACGATGTGCATCGGCGATAGGATTTTGCCGCTGATATTCGCAGGGCAGACATCAGTGCAGCGGCCACAGACGGCGCAGGCGTAGCCGTCCAGCAGTTGCCGCTGCGTGAAGTCCTGCACACGATGCGCACCAAATACCTCTGCCGTCTCCAAGTCGGTGGGCGTGGGCAGAGCGCCACGCGCCTCCAGCGATCGCGTGTAGAAGTTGATGGGCGCGCCGACGAGGTGCATGTGCTTGGACAGCGGGATGTATATCGCAAAGCCCAGAATTATGGCGAGATGCGCCCACCAGAAGAAGGCTTGCAGAACGCCTGCCGCTTCAGCGTTTACTCCGGTGAATATGTTGGCGATTGCGCCACCGACAGGCGCGGCTGCATGTGAACCACCTCCACCGCCAACGATGTAAAACGCCTCCGTTAGCAGCGTGAATATCATCAGCATGGCAATTAGCGCGAGGATGATTGCCGATTCCTTCTTCTGCGTTAGGTCGAACTTCAGGCGGCTCGGCGTGAAGCCCCAGCGCCTAATCGCCGCCCACGCCAGCACGACCAAGAACAGCGCCGCGAGCACATCGAGATATATCGTGAACGCCTTCAAGCCCGTCTCGGTGAGTATCTTGCCGGACAACGGATGCCACAGCGAATCGCCAAAGATGAACAGCGCGTAGCTCAGCGAGAACGACAGGAAGCCCCAGAATATGAAGAAGTGCGCAAGCCCGGCGCGATCTCGCAATGAAACGCGCTGCAGAACCTTGCGCTGCCCGAAGATGAACGGCAGCGCGCCGAAAAATCGCCGCACGGGCTGGTCGAACCGCTCCGCCGGCTTGCCAAGCAGCACCAGCCGGAACACGCGCTGGTACAGGAAATAGCCCGCGACGGCGAACGCGACTATCGACGCGACATACACGCCCACCCAAGTGGGTATTATTCCGAAAATGCTGTCAGGCGGGACCATTGCCGTCTCCTAGTTTGATTGTCATGCGGCAGCGTTAGATGGCAGTGCCGTAGCGCGAAATATGCACGGGCGAGTTTATCACATGGTGGTGTTCGCGTCAGCCATTGCGCGGCGCTGAGATGGTGATATGACTAGGCAATATTGTGTATCTTTAATCCCATCTTAATCTTCCTCCATCAGAGGGGTAAGGGAATACATCCTGTACATACCCTTGTCAGCCCTTCCTTTCCTGTCCATCGAAACTAACTCTTGGATAGCGGGGAAGCTGACCGCACATGCCGCAATTGCCCTGTAATAGGCATCGTGCTAAAATCGTTGCGAGGCGACAGCCGCCTCATCCGCGCCTGCATTGTCAGGCGGCACAGGTAAAGGACGCACCTATGACACTCCCCGAAAGAATGAAGTTTGGCATCTTCATGGCGCCGTTCCACTGGAAGGGCGAAAACCCTACCTTATCGCTTGAGCGCGATCTTGAGATTATCCAGTGGCTCGACTATCTCGGCTATGACGAGGCGTGGATTGGCGAACACCATAGCGCGGGCTGGGAAATCATCGCCTCGCCGGAGCTGTTCATGGCGACGGCGGCAGAGCGCACGCGCAACATCAAGCTCGGCACGGGCGTCATAAGCTTGCCGTACCACCACCCGATGATGGTTGCCAACCGCATGGTGCTGCTAGACCACCTGACACGCGGGCGTGCGATGCTCGGCGTCGGTCCTGGCGCGCTCGTCACCGACGCGGCGATGCTCGGCATCGACCCGCTTGAGCAGCGACGGCGCATGGACGAGTCCATGACGCTCATTATGCGCCTGCTTAACGAGACCGAGCCTATCACGTATCGCTCCGAGTGGTTCAACTTGGTTGAGGCGCAATTGCACCTCAGGCCATATACCAAGCCGCACTTCCCCATCGCGGTGGCGGCGGCACAGTCCCCGTCCGGCATGGTGCTGGCAGGAAAGCACGGCGCGGGCGTCCTGTCTGTCAGCGTAACGCGCGGCGACAGCATCGCCACGAACCTCGCCGATTTCTGGAAGATTGCTGAAGAGACTGCCGCAGAGCACGGCAACACGATGGACCGCAACGAATGGCGTGTGGTGATGCATGTGCATCTTGCGGAGAGCAAGAAAGAGGCGATAGAGCAGGCGCGCGTGAACGCGGGCCGCTACCAGTACGACTACTTCGTGAAGACGCTGGGTCACCAACTCCCGTTCGAGGTGAAGAGCAACAAAGACCGCGACAAAATTATCGATGTGATGACCGAAAACGGCGCGTGGTGCGTCGGCACGCCGGATGACCTTATCGAAACAATCAAGCGAGTGGACGCGGAAAGCGGCGGCTTCGGCGGCTTTATGATTCAGGCGACCGAGTGGGGCACACGCGAACAGGTGATGCACAGCTACGAACTCGTCGCCCGCTATGTGATGCCGCACTTCCAAGGCTCGCTGGAAAGCTTAGATCGCTCGCAGGTTTGGTCGGAAGGCAAGAAGGACGAGCTGCTCGAAGCCCGCGCCAAGGCAATGGAACGAGCCCGCTCCGACTACGCCGCGACTAGGAATTAGCGCGGACCGGGTGCAATCGCCGCTCCAAGCGTCTCTTCCCCATCTAGGGGAAGGCTTGGATGGATACAAGCGTATTGCACCAAAATAGATTAGGCACGCGCAGTCAGATATAATAAGCAACCAAGTGCCCTTGTCCTTGCGGCATGGGCACTTCTCATATATCAAACTTTAGCGCACACCTACCATGCAGTCAGACATAAACAGACACCAGTAGAAACTGCGACAGCAAAGTACCAGAAAGAGGTAATCGAAAGAAATGCCAAAGATGACAGGCGGACAGGCGTTGGCGAAGCAGCTCCATCGTGAGGGAGTGCGCGTGATATTCGGGTTGCCTGGCGTGCAGCTCTACCACGCGCTCGACGCCCTGGCGGAAGAGACCGACATCAAGTTCATCACCACGCGCCACGAACAGGCTACGGCGTATATGGCGGACGGCTATTCGCGCGCGAGCGGCGGTAAGGAACTTGGCACGGCATTGGTCGTGCCGGGGCCCGGTTTGCAGAACGCGTCGGCGGCTATCGGCACGGCGTACGCGGCATCGTCGCCAATTATGGTCGTCGCTGGGCAGGTGGAACGCGACCTGATTGGCGTTGACCGCGGCGTGCTGCACGAGATTAACGACCAGTTGGACACCATCCGCCCGGTCACGAAGTGGGCGCAGCGAATCCTAGACCCGCGTGATGTTCCTGAGGCGGTTCACGAGGCGTTCTACCAGCTGAAGTCAGGGAGACCCCGCCCGGTCGAGATTGAAATCCCGCCGGAGACGCTTGCCGAAGTGCAGGATGTCGAGCTGCTAGAGCCTGTCAACTACCAGCGTCCCGCCGCAAGCGCGGAATCCGTTCAGGAAGGCGCGCGCATCATCGCGAACGCGAAGAATCCGCTGATATACGCGGGCGGTGGCGTCAACTTATCCGGCGCGAACGCTGCACTGCTCGCGCTCGCAGAGCACTTGCAAGCGCCCGTCATCGAGACGGCAGAGGGTAAGGGCGCTATTTCGGACAGGCACTACCTGTCGCTTGGCGTGCCGCGCCGCATCGACCCGTATCACGACTACATGGCAGAGCACGATGTCATCCTCGCCGTCGGCACTCGCATCCAGACGCCGCAGATTTTGCGTGGGCAGCGTGTCGTGCAAATCGACATCGACGAAGCCGAACTTGGGCGCAACTACGAGAACACATTCGGCATCGCGGGCGACGCGAAAGCAACGCTTGAAGAAATGCTGAAGGTCGTTTCTTCAATCAAGCCCGCGCAGCCAAGCCGCGAAGCTGAGATACAGGAAGTCCGCGATCAGTTCTTCGGCGCTGAGCGCGAGCTTGAGCCGTTGCACTCGCTGTCCAACGCGGTGCGCGCTGCAATGCCGGACGACGGCATTCTGGTCGCCGGCATGACACAGGTCGGTTACTACAGCCGTACACGCTTCCCCGTGTTCGAGCCCAACACATACCTAACATCGTCGTACTTTGGCAATCTGGGCTTCGCGTATCCGTGCGCGCTTGGCGCAAAAGTCGCCTGCCCGGACAAGGCGGTTGTCGCGGTCTCCGGCGACGGCGGCTTTATGTACAATGTGCAAGAACTCGCGACTGCGGTGATGTACGGCATTAATGCGGTGGTCGTGGTGTTCAATGACAGCGCGTTCGGCAATGTGCGGCGCGATCAGTCGGACCGCTTTAACGGCCGTATATACGGCTCTGAACTGCATAACCCCGATTTCGTGAAGCTCGCCGAGTCGTTCGGCGCGAGAGGCGTCCGCGTGGGCAAGGAGAACGCCGACGAACTACAAGCCGCCCTCGAAGAGGCGCTAATTATCGACGCGCCAACCCTAATCGAAGTGCCGATGGGCGTGATGCCGTATCCGTACTAGGAATGGGAACGAAACTAACGTCGAATACACGGGCGATACACAGGATAGCCAGGATTAACCACCATGCGAATGTCTAGGATGTTCGGAAAGACACTGCGCAACGACCCGGCGGAAGCCGAGCTTGCCAGCCACCGCCTGATGCTGCGCGCGGGCATGATTTATCAGGTGTCCGCGGGCTTGTATAGCTACATGCCGCTGGCGCTGCGCTCTTTGCGGAAGATCGAGCAGATTATCCGCGAAGAGATGGACGCGGCGGGCGGGCAGGAAGTGCAGATGTCAGCGCTGCAGCCGCTTGAGTTCTGGGTTGAATCCGGGCGCAGCGCGGCGATGGGCAGCGAGCTATTCCGGCTGAACGACCGCCGCGAACGACCGCTCGTGCTCGCGCCAACGCACGAAGAGCTGCTGACATACATGGTCAAGGCGAATGTGCACAGCTACCGCGACCTACCGCTCATCGTATATCAGATACAGACGAAGTTCCGAGACGAGCCACGACCGCGCGGCGGTCTCATCCGCGTGCGCGAGTTCGACATGAAGGACGCTTATAGTTTCGATGTCGATCAGGCGGGGCTGGATGTGAGCTACGGCGCAATGGCGCAGGCGTATCGCAACATTTTCAGCCGCTGTGGTCTGGACACCATCGAGGTTGAGGCGGACAGCGGCGCAATCGGCGGCAAGGACTCCACCGAGTTCATTCTGGTCGCGGACGCGGGCGAGGACACCGTGGTAATCTGCCAGACCTGCCACTACGCGGCGAACGCTGAGAAGGCGGTGTTCGCCAAACCGCAGCAGGATGCCGAGCCGCTGCTTCCTATCGAAGAGGCGCATACGCCCGGCATAAAGACCATTGAAGAACTGTGCGAATACCTTGAGGCACCTGCGAGCAAAACGCTCAAGGCGGTCTTCTACATGACCGGCGGCGAGTTGGTGTTCGTGGTGATTCGCGGCGACTTGGAAGTGAACGAAGTCAAGCTGTCGAATGTGCTGGGCGGCGCGCCGGATCTGCGTCTCGCCACGCAAGAAGAGGTGGCTGCGCACGGGTTGACGGCGGGTTCCGCATCGCCCATCGGCATCGAAGGCATCCGCATCGTCGCGGACGATTCCATTGATATGGGATCGAACTTCCTCGCCGGCGCGAACCGCCCGGACTACCACCTTCGCAATACCAACCACCACCGCGACTTCGAGGCGGACATCGTGGACGACATCGCGCTCGCGCAGCCTGGCGACGCCTGCGCCAAATGCGGCATGAAGCTGATTATGCGGCGTGGCATCGAAGTCGGGCATATCTTCAAGCTCGGCACGCGCTACAGCGATGTGCTGGAAGCGCAATATCCGGACGAGAACGGTGAGCCGCACCTCATCCTTATGGGCTGCTATGGAATCGGCGTCGGACGGCTGCTCGGCGCCGCCATCGAGCAGAACCACGACGAGCGGGGCATGGTGCTGCCCTCGACCATCGCGCCATACGATGTTTCGCTTGTTGCGCTAAACATGCAAAATGAAAGCGTGGCAGAATCCGCGCAGGCGCTCTACGATGAACTGCGCGCAGCCGGCATCGAAGTTCTCTTCGACGACAGAAACGAGTCTGCCGGCGTAAAGTTCAACGACGCGGACCTAATTGGCTTACCCGTCCGCCTAGTCGTCAGCACACGAAACATACGCGAAGGCGTAGTAGAAGCGAAAGCCCGCGCATCAGACGACGCGGAGACGGTTGCCACCGTAGAAGTTGTCGGTAAGGTAAAGGCAATACTGGCGAGCTAGCGGCTCTTGCCAGACTGATTTCAAGGCCGTGCTCCCTAATATCGGTTACCGTAAAGATAAGAGCATCCCCGAACACTAATGCAAATTAGTAGGTCAGAGATAATTTCACAAATGCAATTTACTCCTGTCATTTCGAGCGAAGCGAGAAATCTAAAGTCGGAAACAGTTTGCATGCGACGATCCCTGCCTTCGCAGAGACATGCTTTAGATTCCTCACTGCGTTCGGAATGCTAAGAACAGCGCGGAATGACAACATTAAGGATTTGTGAAGTCGTCTCGTCAGGATGGTGCTAGCCGGCCGCCGCTCGTCGCAATAAAGCGACAATGCCCGCCGACTAGCCATTGTCCGCGAGAACAGCCCGCAGGAAGCGCCGAACCTCTGCTTCGTAGCGCACATTGTCATGATTCCACGAGCGCGCGTGGCTTGCTGAGGGGAAGCCGACATAGCGCACTATGTCCTGCCGCGCATCCGCGAGACGCCTGCTGATTGGCGCTGGCACTAGCTCGTCTGCCTCACCATGCAAGATGAGCACCGGCGTGCGAAGTTCGGACGCCCTGGCTAGGTAGTTCATTCGCCGCCAGTCTATACCAAATCGCAGCGCGGCAATCGCTTTGCCCCACTTCACGATGAAGCGCGGATAGCCCCGCAAATTCCCCACGATGTCCAGCGTCCCGCTAAAGTCCAGCAGCGGCGAATCCATCACCGTACCGCGTACTTTGTCCGCAAGCGGCGATTTGCACAGCAAGTTGACGCACATACCGCCGCCCATGCTGTAGCCGTACAGCACGAAGTCGCCCGCGCCGTTGTCCAGCGCGTACTGCATTGCCGATTCCAAGTCGCGCCACTCGGTCATTCCTAGCCAGTGTTGCTTGTCTGCGCTCGCGGGCGCTTGCTCATCGTTGCGATATTCGATTGCCAGAATTGGCATCCCTGATTCGGCAAGCGTGGGCATTATGCGCAGCGATTCGTTTGGATGTGCCCCACGCCCGTGCACGAACACGATCCATGTACTACCGCTGCCCGGCACGAACCAAGAGTGGCATTCGCCTAACTCGGTGTTGTATCGGACCTGTTCGTAGGCGATGCCGTGCGACGTCAGAGGATTTTCGGGGCATGCGTAGAGGTCTAATCGCGCCGGTTCGTCCGCACCGATGGTTGCGGTTAGCGGTATGTATTCGCGCACCGCGTAGCCTTTGCCCCGCTGCAAAATGCGCCCTACTTGCCCATAACCGCCCGCGCTCACAATGCCGAATATACCATCGTGGTGCAAATCCATCGCGCCGCGCTGTGTGTCAACGGCACGAAGGGTTATGCGCCCATCGCCATCGCTATGTGCGATTAAGTCGAACGGCGGCGTCCGGTGGTTCGCCGATAGGCTGCCGGCATGTAGCAAGTTCGACAGGTGGATGCCGTACACACCGCCGGCAATTGCAAGTGCAATGACGGCGATAGCAAGTACGACTAGCGCTAGTTCCATTCGCTACTCCCGCTGCCGCTTGTTGCGGGGAATCGAATGCTTGGCGAATAATAGGGCAGCGCCGGCAGCACTTATGCTTCCGCCAGTTCGAATTCGACTTGCCGCACCTCTTCCATCAGCGCGACGAGCATGTCTGCCTCGTCCACGATGCGCGCCTTCTGCCCTTTGCGGAAAATGATGGCGCGACCGGCGCCGGCCGCTATGCCAACATCGGCATCTTTCGCCTCGCCGGGCCCGTTCACCTCGCAGCCCATCACCGCCACTTTGATGGGCGTCTTGATGCTCCGCAGCAGCTCATCGACATTGTTAGCGAGCGCGCGCACGTCCACATCCGCCCTGCCGCAACTCGGACAGGCAACGAGCGTTGTACCTTCCTTGCGCAGTTCGAGCGACTTCAGGATTTCCATGCCCGTGTAAATCTCTTCGCACGGGTCGTCGCTCAGCGAGACGCGGATTGTGTCGCCGATGCCTTCGTACAGCAGCATGCCGAGTCCGATTGCGCTGCGAATGCTGCCGGACTTCGCCGTGCCCGCCTCAGTGATGCCCAAGTGGAACGGGTATGGTACCAGTCTCGCCAAGCGCTGGTAAGCCTCAACGGTGGTGTCGATGTCGAACGCCTTCAGCGAAATCTTGATGAGATCGAAGTCTAGGTCTTCTAGAATGCCAATCTCCCACAGCCCGGTCTCAACCATGTGATCGACGACGGTGTACTCGCCCTCGGACGCCTCGCCCGCCTTCGGCAGCATATTCACGCCGTCTTTGTGCCGCGACAGACCGCGCGTAACGCCGATACCGCCGACAGGAGGGAGGCTACCAAAGTTCACGCCAATGCGAATGGGCACCTGCCGCGCTTTCGCCTCCAAGACTACTGCCTCGACCTTTTCGCGGTCGCGGATGTTTCCGGGGTTGAGACGCAGGCAATCCACGCCGCTCTTCAGAGATTCTAACGCGAGCTGATAGTGGAAGTGAATGTCCGCAACGATGGGGATATTGACCTGCTTCTTGATTTCGGCAAGCGCTTTGGCGGCTTCCATATCCGGCACGGCGCAGCGGATAATTTCGCCGCCAGCATCCTCGACCTCACGGATTTGGCGCACGGTGGCTGCGACATCGCGCGTGTCCGTCTTCGTCATTGACTGCACACTCACCGGCGCATCGCCGCCAATCTTCACATCGCCGACATACACTGGCTTCGTTACGCGTCTCTTTCGCACTCGCCTGTCTCCTGTCCACTGTGGCATATCCACTGTGGGGGATTGCCGTTCCGACTTGTCCGTTCTTCGTTGATGCAAGATTGACAGTATAGGATGTATTACCTGCGCTGCGCCTGTGTGCCCTTGCTTTGCCTTCTCCATAGATTGGTGAAAGATTGGTGAAGGCCACGATGACACATCAATTCTTCCCCCGTGTTCTTATCGACGCTTCCGCATCTATTACGGTATCACGCTATCCCCGTTTATCAGCCGCAAAATGTCGAAGTAGCTCACAACCACTATCAGGCCGATTAGCACTACGAAGCCGACTAGGTGCGCCATGCCTTCATAGCGCGGCGATATGGGCTTGCCGCCGCGCAGGAACTCTAGTAACACGAACATTAGCCTGCCGCCGTCGAGCGCCGGGATGGGTAGCAGGTTGACAATGCCCAGGCTTATGCTGATTATCGCCGTCAGCTGCAACAGTGGCGATATGCCGCTCTCCGCGACTTGCCCGGTTACGCGCGCGATGCCGACGGGACCGGACAATCCAGGATCAGGCCCGCCGGACGCCCAGCGCGATATGCTTGACTGCGTTAGCGTGAGCACTTTCCACATTTGCTGGAACGACATCGGTACTGCTTGGAATATGGAATAGTCGCGCTCCACAAGCCGCGTGTCGTAGGTGCCAATCATCACGCCCATCGCGCCTTGCCGCATCGTGTCGCCGATTTGCAGGCTGGACTGGTAGCGCCGGGCGTCCGCCAGCGACACTTCGCTTGTTGGATCAACCACGCGTTCCACGACACGCAGTTCAGGCGGGTCAACGCGTGGCACGAGTATCGCGATTTCGTGGCTGCCGGATGTGGGCTGCGGAGCGGGCGGATTGCCGATGAACACGCCGCGCTGTATGGTCAACTCGGTTGGCGAGCCTAGATTGGACATCGTTTCCTGCATCAGATCGGCGTGCGTGTCCAGCTGGCTGCCGTTCACCGCGACAATCGCATCGCCCGATGTCAGCCCTGCCTGTTCTGCCGGAGAGTTTGGGGCGACTGCGGTGATTACGACTCTTCCGCTCGGCACATCGTGTGGTAGCGCGAACATCACCGCGAACACGATTACCGGGAAAATCAGGTTCACGAATGAGCCGGCGAGCAGCACAATGGTACGCTTCCATGCCGATTGCGAGGCAAAACTGACCTCTTGCGGCACGACGGAGCGCAGCCGGCGGTCGTATGACTCGCGCGATTCCGGGTCGGACACAACAGAGTGGGCGTGTTCGGCGTATCGCAGCATGCCGGCGCGGTTATCCGGATTCTTCTTGTTTATCAGATCGACAAGCTCCGCATAGCCATCGTCTATTTCCTGCTGCGTGGCGTTCGGCGCGACTTCGAGCAGCCCGTAGTAGTCCGGCGGGTCGGCAGGTTCCATTTTTACATTCTTGATAAGCTCGTCGTAGGCGGCGCGCTTTTCCGGATTGGACAGCTCGCTGTACGCGATTTGCAGCGTGTGCAGCATACGGTCGCGGCGCTCCGGTTCACGCAGGTTGATAAGTTCGACCAGCTCGACATACGACCTTCGGATGTCCTCCTGTGATGCGTCTCGCGGGACGGCGAACAAGCCGTAGAAGTCAGGGTAGTTGTGCCTGCCTCTTATGAGAATCACATTCTTGTCTGGCTTTTGCCGCACATACTTGCCCTCTTCGATGCCCTCGCCGTGCTCTCCGACCATTCGCACGAAGCCGCCCAACGGAATCCAGTTTATGGAATAGATCGTGCCGCCCGGCGAAAAGCGCACGCCGACAAGTCGCGGCGGAAAGCCGAAGCCGAACTCCTTGACCGTGATGCCAAACCACTTAGCGGTCAGGAAGTGCCCCATCTCGTGGATGAAGATGAGAAAGCCCAGCACGGGGAATACGAGCAGCCATGAGGGAAGATCGAACAAGAGAGTTATACCTCCACGGTACTTGCGGCGCGCTGCCGCGCGGTTGCAGCGGCGTCCAGCGCGTCCTGCAATGTTGGCTCTTCGATATTGCGGTGGTCGCGCAGCGCGTCCGCGATGACTTCCTTAATCTCCAAGAAGCCAATCTTGCCGTCTAGGAACAGGTCCACGGCGGCATCGTCCGCGCCGCATAGTGCGGCAGGCCAAGTGCCGCCGCGCCGCGCAACTTCCAGCGCGAAGTAGAAGCACGGATAGCGCGATTCGTCCATCGGATCGAAGTTTAGCGCTCCGGTAGCGAGCGGGTTGAACGGGGTGATGGCGGGGTTGTGCAGGCGGCGCGGGTAGAAGAGCGCATATTGGATTGGCAGGCGCATGTCCGGCGGGCTTATCTGCGCCTTCACCGAGCCGTCCACGAACTCCACCATCGAATGAATCATACTCTGCGGGTGAATGACCACATCGATGTCGTCCCAGTCCACACCGAATAGCCAGTGCGCTTCGATGACCTCAAACGCCTTGTTCATCATCGTTGCGGAGTCCACGGTTATCTTCGCGCCCATACGCCAGGTTGGATGGCGCAGCGCCTGTTCGCGCGTAACGCCGGCGAGCTGGTCGAGGGGCGTATCGCGGAATGCGCCGCCCGACGCGGTAATAATCAGCTTGGAAATCGTCCTGTCCTCGCCGCGCAGGCACTGCCATATAGCGTTCGGCTCGCTGTCTAAAGGCAGCAGCGAGACACGATGCTCACGCGCCGCGCGGGTCACCAGGTCGCCCGCGATGACGACAGTTTCCTTGTTGGCGAGCGCGATGTCCTTGCCCGCCTCTATGCCGGCGAATGTGGCAGGAATGGCGACATCGCCCGTCGTCGCCGCGACCATGATGTCCACATCGGCACAGGACGCCATGTCGTCGATGTTGCAGCTGGCGCAGCGGTGTTCGTCGAGGAACTCCCGCTCGAATTCTCTGCTTTCGCAATAAGCCATCGCAGGATGAAACTCGCGAATCTGTTGTGCGAGAAGGCTGTGGCTACGGCGCGCGGCGAGTCCCACAACGACGAAATCATGCGGAAAAGTGCGCACGATGTCCAGCGTCTGCGTGCCTATGGAGCCCGTAGAGCCTAGGATAGCAAGCCCTTTTGTTGTACTTCCCATATCACGAAGTAGAATACGACCGGCAGGGGGAAAAGAATCGAGTCGATTCTGTCGAGAAGACCGCCGTGCCCCGGAATCAGAAAGCCTGAATCCTTGACGCCCGCCTTGCGCTTCATCGAGGATTCGACGAGGTCGCCTATCTGCGCTAGAATGCCGATGAGCGCGCCCAACAGTATCGCTTCCATCATTATAGCATTTAAGCCGAGCAGGTTCACGGAAAGCGCGCTTGCGACGACCGCGCCGACAAACCCGCCGATAGACCCTTCGCGCGTCTTGTTCGGGCTGATGTTCGGCGCAAGCGGCGTCTTGCCTATGGTGCGCCCGACGAAATAGGCGCAGGTGTCGGTGGCGAAGACGACTATCAGGATGTAGAAAATCCACTCCATGCCCTGGTCGAGGGCTCGTATCTGTGGTGCGAAGAAAAGGAATCCGCTCGCGTAGATCGAAATCGCTATGGCGGAGAAGAATCGGGGGGAGCCGCCGCTACCCCAAATCTGATCGGTTCTCGCCAGCCGCCATGCGGCGAGATACATCGACACGACAATTGCATACTTGGTGAATGTGACGACAAAGTCGGGCGTGAGTTCGCCCCAGGCTTTCAGCTCGACTCCGTTCGCCGCCTGATGCCCGCTGCTAATCATGAACGCGGTCAGGATGACGGGTATGCCGACATGGACGGATTCGCCCCATTTCGCCGCGAGCTGTCGTACTTCAACGGTAGCGATGATGGCGACGATGAATATGAACGCGGAGAACCAGTGAATCTCCTGATCTGGCGGCCCGAACCACACCACGAACGCGAGTATTGGCAGCCCGAAGGCGGCGCTGGCAAATCTCAGTAACACGCTGCCCTCTCCTGCTTGCTCAGGCACGGCGTGACTGGACACGGCTTGACTATGCAAGACATGGGCAAAGTTCTAGCGCACTTCGCCGAAACGCCGCTTGCGCCCGGCATAGGCGTCGAGCGCATTATCAACTTCGGATTCGTCGAAATCGGGCCAGAGCACCGGCGTCGTGTAGTACTCGGCGTACGCGGCTTGCCAGATGAGGAAGTTGCTCAGCCGCTGCTCGCCTGATGTGCGAATGATAAGGTCGGGGTCCGGCATCTCGCCGTCGTACATGTACTGCCGCAGCAAGCCCTCGCTGACATCCTCCGCGCGCACGCCGTCGGCAATCATGGAGCGCACGGCTTGCACAATCTCCGCCCTGCCGCCGTAGTCGAAGGCGACGCACACCGTCATACGGGAGTTGTGCTTGGTTAGCTCGACGCTTTCGCAGATAGAGCGGCGCATTTCCGGCGGCAAGCGGTCGAGCCTGCCAATGTGCCGCAGCCGAATGCCGCCGCGGTGCAGCTCATCGACCTCGCTGCGAATGACTTCGTTGACAATCGCGAGCAACGCCTGCACTTCTGCGCTCGGTCGATTCCAGTTCTCGGTGGAAAATGCGTACAGCGTCAGGTATTGTACGCCGCGCTTGATGAATGCCTGGATAATGCGGCGGATGTTCTCGGTGCCGGCGCGGTGTCCTTCGCTGCGGCTCATGCCACGTTGGGACGCCCAGCGCCCGTTGCCGTCCATTATGATCGCGACATGGAGAGGAGGCGGCTCCGGCGTCCGTGAGCATGCGGACAGGTCGGCAGCGGTGTTCGGTTCCACTTGTGTGGCCATCGGTCAGAGGCTGGTGCGCCTCATACCTCCATAACCTCTGCTTCCTTCTCCTGCTTCATTTCTTGCATTTGGCTGGAGAAGGCGTTGGTGATTTCCTGCAGTTCCTCCTGCATGTAGCGGCTTTCGTCTTGGGAAATCTCTTTGTTGCGCTCCATCGCTCGAAACTCGCCCAAGCTGTCGCGGCGAATGTTGCGGATCGACACCAAGCCGTCTTCCACCTTGCGCCCGACAAGCCGCACGAGTTCCCTGCGGCGCTCCTCGGTCAATACGGGCAGGTTGAGCCGAATGGCGGTGCCGTCGTTGTTCGGAGTCAGCCCGAGGTCAGACATCAGGATGCTGCGCTCGACATCCTTGATGGACTGCTTGTCCCACGGCTGTATCATCAGCACGCGCGCTTCCGGCACGGATATGGATGCCAACTGGTTCATAGGTGTGGGGATGCCGTAGTATTCGACGGTGAGCGTCTCGACCAAGGCGGGTGATGCGCGGCCTGTGCGGATAGTATTCAGCTCGCGCTTCAAAGCGTCAACAGACTTCTGCATCCTATCGTCGGTTTCCAACAGCACATCTTCAGCCGTAGCCATAGTCGAACTCTCCATTGCTCTCGCGAGTCTATTCAGAGTTGTGTGATTAGGGTGGTGGGTCTGACGCCACCACCGATCCTAGCCTGTCGCCCGCGATTATCTTCTCTATGCTTCCGGTCTCGAACAGGTCGAACACGATTATCGGCAGGTCGTTGTCCATGCACAGCGACAGCGCGGTCGCGTCCATCACACGAAGCCGCCGCTCCAATGCTTCCTGATGCGTGATGAAATCGATCTTCGCCGCGCCGGGAAATAGGTTGGGGTCGGATTCGTAGATGCCATCGACGTTGTTCTTTGCCATCAGCAGCACTTTGGCTTCGATCTCGATTGAGCGAAGCGCGGCAGCAGTGTCCGTCGTCATAAACGGATTGCCGGTGCCGCCGGCGAAGATTACCACACGCCCTTTTTCCAAGTGGCGAATGGCGCGCCGCCGGATGTACGGCTCTGCAATCTGCTGAACTGTGATGGCGCTCTGCGTCCGAACCTCAAGTCCGTGATGCCGTTCAAGGGCGTCCTGTAATGCAAGTGCGTTGATTATGGTCGCCAGCATGCCCGCGTAGTCTGCGGTCGAGCGGTCCATACCTTCGGACTCGGCTTCCCAGCCTCTGAGAATGTTGCCGCCACCTACGACGATGCCAATTTGCACGCCCAGTTCGCATATGTTCCGTATCTGCTGCGCCATGTAGGCTACGGCGCCGGAATCGGTACCATAGCCGCGTTCGCCGGTGAACGATTCGCCACTCAGCTTAAGCAGCACACGCTGGAAATTCGCGCTGGCACGCCGCAAGGGTGCGTCACTCTCCCAGCGAGAATCTGCTAAACCTGCGCACGCGGATGTTCTCGCCCAGCTTGCCGATGCCCTCGTTGACCAGGTCTTGGATGGACTTGGACGGGTCCTTGATGAAGGGCTGGTGCATCAGCACGGTCTCCGCGCTTTCGGCGTCTTCGCCGTCCGGCACATCGTCGCCGCTGACATAGGAAGGCGCCATCGCGGCGACCTGCATCGCTATGTCATGCGCGAGTTCCTTGAAGTCGTCGGTGCGCGCCACGAAGTCCGTCTCGCAGTTCACCTCGAGTAGCACGCCGATGCGTCCGCCGCTGTGGATATAGGACTCGACGATACCCTCTTCGGTCGAGCGCGCAGCCTTTTTGGACGCGCTGGCGATGCCCTGCTGCGTAAGCAAGTCTTCTGCCTGCGCCAAGTCGCCTGCGGTCTCTTCTAGCGCACGCTTGCAGTCCATAATGCCCGCGCCCGTGCGTTCCCTAAGTTCTTTGATTGTCGCTACACTGAGTTCCAACTCTGCACCTGATTGTCGCGCAGTGTGTCTGCGCGTATTGCTATTGAATTATGAAGAATGCTCTTGTCGTACTTGGTCATTCACCGGTGAGCGTTCACCGATGGCAGGTACTCGCCGGCGCCGGACATTAGTATGTGGGATGATCGTAGATGTTGATTATGCAGGCGCGGCTTCGCTTGCTGCCGGAGCAACGGCTACTGGTTCAGCAGCTACCGGCTCCTGTGCAGCTTCCGGGACTGCCTGCACATCGCCCTCAGGAGTTGCGGCTTCGCCCATCTCTTCGTACTCGAAAGCGTTCGCCCTGTTCACGCCCTCGATGATGGCGTTGCTAATCCTGCCTGTTACGAGGCGGATTGAGCGAATGGCGTCATCGTTGCCGGGAATGGGATAGTCGATAAGGTCCGGATCGCAGTCCGAATCGACGAGCGCGACGATGGGAATGCCCACGCGCCTAGCCTCTGCTACGGCGATCGCCTCCTTGCCGATGTCGATGACGAACAGCGCTCCGGGCATCTCGGTCATTTCTTTGATGCCGCCGAGATAGCGATTCAGGCGCGCGATGGAAGCCTCTCGTTTGAGCGCTTCCTTCTTCGTGTAAGTGATGAATTCGCCTTTCGCGCGCTGGGTTTCCAGCTCGACGAGGTAGTCGATGCGCGACTGGATAGTCTTGAAGTTCGTGAGCGTGCCACCGAGCCAGCGAGTCGTGATGTGGTAGGCGTTGGCGCGCTGCGATTCGCTGACGATAGTGTCCTGCGCCTGCTTTTTCGTGCCGACCATAAGCACTTTCTTGCCTTCAGCCGCAACATCGCCAATGAAGCTCGCTGCTTCTTCGAGCATACGCAACGTCTTTTGCAAGTCGATGATGTGTATGCCGTTGCGGTGCGTGAAAATATAGCGCCGCATTTTGGGATTCCACCGGCGCTTTTGGTGCCCGAAGTGGACGCCCGCTTCAAGAAGGGACTTCATAGTGATATTTGCCGGCACACTTGGCTGCGGCGCGCGGGACGCCTGCTGGACCACAATGCTCGACGTCGGTGATGCGGCTGGTACGGTTTGCTGCATATACGCCTTCCTAGACTACCTCACATGGAACAATTTAACATCCAAAAGAGTATAGCACACCCGCGATATACGGGGCAATTTTCGGTACTGTATCAGTTTGAAATTTGTTCAATCGCTAAATGAGACTCAACCAA
>VXNZ01000032.1 GCA_009840355.1 Chloroflexota bacterium | reverse complement strand
TACTCTTTCAATGCGACTCTATCACCTTCCACTCCATTTGACGACACGACCTAGGGTCTGTTGACATTCAGCCATTGCAGGGGCCCTGGAAATTCTAGAATCGCTGATATACTGAAATAGTGACACGACATGCCTTTTGCGAGAAAGGAAACGTTACATGGCTGCTACAACAAGAACAAAGAAGAGGGTGAACCTACGTGGTTCGGTAAGTGAAATCGACAAGAACGCTTCGTCTTTCCAACTTCAGCCCATACACGGTGATGAGGTGCGTGTGTCTGCATCAAAAGGGGTCCTTGATGAACTAAATCGTGTGTTGAAAGAAGGTGGAGACAACGCACGGCTGCTCGTCAAGGGAGTAGGCGTATATCGGTACAACGAGTTGGAATACTTGATGCAGGTAGATGCCATCAGCCTTATCGCCCCGCTTGATATTGCGGCGCAATTGGATGCTTTACGAAACTTAAAGGATGGCTGGGCGGATGGAGTACAGCACGCCAGGGATTGGGGTAACGGTTACGGCAAAGCGCCTAGCCACGAAGGACTGGACTGGCTTGCCGGCAAGTTCGTGCGTGAATATCCCAGCGACCTGCCTCTACCTCGCGCATATCCTACACCGGAAGGCGGCGTGCAACTGGAATGGAGAATTGGGCGTCACGACATCAGCCTCGAAGTGGCTATTGAAAGTCATTGCGGCGAATGGAACTGGGTTGACCTGAACTCGGAAGAGGAAGGTGAAAAGGCACTGGACATGGATGACGGGAATGATTGGAAGTGGGCCGCCACCGAGTTGCGCCGCTTCAGCGGAGGTATGAATTGAATCCGGATACTCTGCTGTATCGCCAGGTGCATCCGAACTGGATTAGAGATGACTTTCCCACTTCACAGGCATTCACTCCGACACCAAAGGACGAATTGCGTCTTTCGGTTTATGTTGGAGACGGAATCAGCGCGTGATCTTCCTGGGAACACTATACCAGTCAAGGCCTTCTATCTGGCGGTGGCGTAGCGGTTACTCTTGGAGAATGTGAGTGTCTAGGATTAAGTGGGCTTTGCACGAATAGTCGCGGTCATCACATAAAGCGGCGGTTTCGTCATAGGAAGTGCTCGCTGCATGGAGCATCTCGCCTCAGCCTATCATACATCGCTGACGACAGATTCGGCACGCACATAAAGCCCAAGGCTCACAGATTACCGAGTGCGGACGGAGGCAAGCCGTTCAGCGTGGACTTGGGGCGCCAGACCTGCACCTACTACCCGTTCAAGAACACAGGCTGGACTTACCGTCTCAACCCGCGCACTGTGATTTACGGCATGGTATCCTTGTAAGAGAGCGAGAGGAAACGACATGCTTCAGAAAAATGTGCCTGAGAATACTGACATAACCATTCCCAAGCCGCGCATCCTTACCGAGGAAGAATCTCTAAGGATGCGGGAAAACCTTGCCCAGAAGAATTTTGGCATGAGCCTTGAGGAGTTCACGAAGGCATGGAAGGCCGGAGAGTTCGATGGTGATCGCGCCCGCCACGGAAAGGTCATTGCCTTGGCGATGATGTTGCCGGAGTATTGGGAAGATTGACCCTGAATCGGACATCTCACGAAGCCGTAGCAGATCATCTCGAAAATCTCCAGAAACTTGTTTCTTGCGTCACACCTTCGGTCGTTGTTGCCGAGCTTTATCATCCTGCGCCCGCCCCGATTCCCGTTACCATAAACAATGGAGAGCCGGTGTCCCTCCGCGGTCCCTCTCGTTTTCAGTTCGCGTTACGACAATCTTTCATCGCCGTGGATTCTGAACAAAGCTCTTCCTGGCGCGTGGTCGTCAGAAGTTTTTCGTACGAGCTTCACGATTCCGATGGAAGAGAAGTGTTGCTGTACCACTGGCATCCCCGCGGTAGCAGCCCTGTCGTCACTCCCCATATACATTTAGAGGAAGGAGCACAGGTCGGACGCTCTGAAATCCGTGACGCACACCTGCCAACCGGAAACATTTCACTCAACGAGATTCTCCGTGTTCTCATAGACGAAATGCGTGTCCGTCCACTACATTCTGACTGGGAATCAATACTGGCGTGATTACGCCGAATCCAAGTGGACCGGCCCAAAGAAGCATCGGCAGCTTTTGACCGCCCTTGACATTCTATGAGCCTTGGGCTTTATGTGCGTGCCGAATCCGCGCTCATGGATGTAGTACGAGAGTAGTCAGGACGGTCGATGCAGCGAAGCCTTTCCGTGAGGATTGCGCTACTTTATGTGATGATCGCGACTATTCGTGCAAAGCCGATTAAGTGTGATTTCCGATCCTCTGCCCGACTCGCCTCACCATGTATTGATTGACTTTTCGGGGCTGAGCGGTGGACAGAGGAAGCGTAGAGCACAGCGATTGACAGATATGGCGGAAGCCCACAGCTGGTTGTTCCGGCCACAGGATGGCTAATAGACGTCAGCCTTTGTTACTCGAAATAGGATTTCGCAAGTACAAAACCTGAATGTCAACAGGCCCTAATGCCGAAAGTCGCATGACTGCGACCGAGTTGGCCTAGTGAGGTCTGCCTGCAGTATGAACTTTGAGCTTGTGTTGCTCCTGCCTATCCCGTCTTGAGACGCCTAATTTGGGGGTGTCTTTCAGGCTAATCTAAATGCTTTATAATTACATTTATACCGCAACTAGAGAGAATCCAATATGACCCGCCAGACACGGCAACCACAGCCCGAAAACGCTCCCGCAATTCTCACAGACGAGCAACGCCGGCGAGTGGCGGACGCTCTCGAGAGCGCACAGTCGGAAAACACCCGCAAGAACGACGCGAGTCAATATGGGAAATTCAAGGCATGGTGCGAGCAGGAGGGTTACTCCGCACTTCCGGTCCAGCCGGAGGTTCTGGCCGCATATGCGGTGGAGCTTGCCGATGATGGCAAGAGCATGTCCACAATCCGGCTTGCGGTCGCTGCAATCGTCGATGCCCACAGGCGCGTGGGCCTTGAGTCGCCGCAGACTGCCGGCGTCACAGAAACTCTTCGGGGTCTGTCACGACAGATAGGCGTGAGCCAGAAGCAAGCCAGGCCTCTTGATGCAGACGCGCTAGCCGCCATCCGAGCGACCGCGCTCAATCCCCGAAGGTCCAGGGGCGGGCGGTTCGTTCGAGACAGAGGAAACGGCTCTCAAGCGCGGCAGGCTGGACATCGCCCTTGCGTCGGTGATGTCCGATGTGGGCCTGCGCATCTCTGAGGTGGCAGCCCTCAGGTGGCGAGATGTAACAGAGGCTGAAGATGGCGCAGGCCTGGTGTACATTGAGCGATCCAAGACCGATGAGGTGGGAGAAGGTGCCTACGTGGTGGTCACGCCCGAGACCCTGACTGCGCTTAAGAAGCTGCGAGGGGATACTGAGACGTGGAGCGATGAAGCCCCCGTGTTCGGGCTGTCGATGTCGCAGATAAGTCGGCGTGTGGACAGCATGGCGAGAGCCGCGGGCCTGGGCGAGGGTTACTCGGGGCACTCCGGTCGCGTGGGCCCGGCGATCAGGATGACCCGACGGGGAGCGCCGCTGCAGGCGGTGCAGACCCACGGACGCTGGAAGTCGCCGTAGATGCCGGCGCGTTATACTAGGAGCGAGAAGGCACTGGAGTAGCTCGTTTGAAGGTTGGGAAACTCGACTGAACACATTAGATGATTAAACTGGAGCGTCACTGGTATAACTGTCGTTGAGCACTTGAACTTCGCTCTTTGACATGACTTACTAACAGCATTAGGGTTATATGATAAAGTGCTGGTTGTAATTCGATGCCCCAGCTCTGCAGCCGCCAGAGACTTCGCTCGCGGATGGATCATCATTGATTTGCACTGGCGCAGTTAGACTGAAACACATTATATTTCTATAGGCAATATATTGAGAATACTGGGACCAAGAGGGTTGGAGATGCCTGCAAGCTACGCCGAGAGCCTCGAAAACATAACTGAACTTACCCAGGAAACCAGTAGTGGTGAACGATTTGGCAGGAACGAAGCCACAACAAGGCTCCAACTTATAGACAGGTTGCTTTTTGACTGTCTCGGTTGGGACAGGTCTCAATGTGTCACAGAGGATAACTTTCAAGGCAGTTACACCGACTATTCTCTAGGTAAGCCATTCGTGAACTTGATCGTTGAGGCTAAAAGGGAAGATATTTACTTCGATCTTCCATCTGGCTTTGACGACGTCACATACCGGATCGACAGATTCAAACAAGAGGCTCCTGACGTATATAGTGCTATCAGCCAAGCAATGACCTATTGCCAGTCAAGGGGAGTTCCATTCGGAGCTGTGTGTAACGGTCATCAGTTCATCGCTTTCTTGGCTAGCAGAACTGATGGAACCCCTCCAATGCAAGGAAAAGCACTTGTTCTTGGATCGTTGCAGATGATGACGGATCATTTTCTGACACTGTGGGATTGTCTGTCCTTCGCCGGAATTGAAAGTCGCGGCCTGCCCCTGAAACTGCAAGAGACGGGCCAAAGGCCACCTCCCGATAAGCTTGCCCTTCGAATCCCGAATTTTCCTAGATATCAGATCAGAAATCCCATTCAGTCAAATCTCCGCTCTTTTGGTGACCTCATCATTGAAGATGTTGGTAGATTACCAGAGAACGAGGAGGAGTTTCTCAGAGAATGTTACGCAGAGAGCGGAGCTCTCTCTCAATACGCCCTTGTTAGTAAATCAATCTTGCAATCCAAATATTCGCAGGAATTTGAGGAATCTCTCGCCGGTCCCTCACTGACTTCGGCCACTAAGAGAGGCGGCAACCCAAGAATTACGTCGGAAATGCTGGCACAGAGTGCCACAAGGCGGCCAGTCTTACTGATAGGGGACGTTGGTGTCGGCAAAACGATGTTTATTCGTCACTTCATTTCAGTTGAAGCGGCGGATCTCCTGCAGGAAGCCATTGTCCTCTATCTGGACTTAGGAATTAAACCGACGCTTCAGTCTGATTTGGACGAATATCTCCAACAGGAGATCACTAGACAATTGCTGGAAGACTACGAAATTGATATTTCGGACCGTAATTTCGTGCATGCGGTCTATCACGGGGAACTTTCCAGATTTGAAAGGGGTATTTATGGAGGCTTAAGGGACACTGACCGTGCCGAATATGATAGACAGAGGATTCGATTCTTGGAGAAGAAGATCGGGGCCTCGCAGGAGCACTTGAGGCAATGCCTGGAACACATTAGTAAAGGCCGGAATAGGCAAATCGTTATTTTCTTGGATAATGTGGACCAGAGGGTGGACGAGTTCCAACAACAAGCTTTCCTCATTGGACAGAGCATGGCAGAACTTTGGCCAGCCCTGGTATTCGTTGCTCTAAGGCCTGAGACATATCACAGGTCACGGCATGATGGAACATTGAGCGCCTATCATGCGAAGGCGTTCACCATCAGTCCTCCAAGAGTAGACCGAGTGATTCACAGGCGATTGAGATACGCGATCCAGCTGTTGGGCTCAGGAGAGATCGGGAAATCTCTAGAGGGGATCGACTTGAACGTTGATCTAAGCGATCTTACTGATTACCTGGAAATCGTTGATTTCTCATTTCAACACAATGATGAATTAGTTGAATTTGTTGATAATGTTTGCGGGGGTAACATTCGATTGGCCCTTGATTTCGTACGGATTTTTGTGGGAAGCGGACATGCTAACACCGTGAAGATGCTCGACATTTTCCGAGAAACTGGAAGATACGACGTCGCATTCCATGAGTTTCTACGGGCCATAATCTACGGAGACTACAGAGATTATGATCCCAGTTTTTCTGAGATAATCAATTTATTCGATATTGGCGGCGATGATGGAAGAGAGCATTTTCTGGCACCAATTATTCTCGCTTACTTGGGCTCGGACGCGAGAGCCTTTAGAAACAGTGGCTATATCGCTGCCGAAAACATCCATAGATACATTCAAGGCTTAGGATTTCAGCCAGTTCAGATCATTAGCGCCCTGAACAGATTGTTGAGAAAGAAGCTAATAGAAACGGAGACAAAAGATCCACTTTCTGACCGCATTGAATCTACCGACCTTTACTATCGGATCACCACAATTGGCTCCTACTATTGCCAGAAGATGGTTGGTAAGTTTACCTATATTGATGCTGTAGTAGTCGATACCCCTATAGTGGAAAGGACTTTCAGGGAGACCATCTCCGATCAGGTAGCTATTTTGCCGCGATTAGAACGAGCCAATAAATTTCGGCAATACTTAGATTCTCAGTGGCACAAGATGGAGTCTGTGGTCGGAATCTTCGATTGGCGAGATTTTAGTATGCAGCTGAGTGAAGAAATGTCTTACATCAGAACGCAAATACAGCGCTAAATGGAAGAAAATTCTCTAAAGAGTGTAAGGTCGGGGTGACCGTCGTATCTCCTCAGCGCTTGCGACTGCCTTTCGAATTGTACACCACTAGTCCAGCTTCGGCTGCTGGTCAACGACGGTTATTCTGGCCACTTTGCGTCAGTTACTTTGGCCGCTCAGGGTCCTATGTAACTGTCGTTCGTGCGCTTCATTAGTCCGGTAGCTCGGCAGGTCGAACTCGAGTATGACTGAGTGGTGCACGATTCTGTCTATCGCCGCGGCTGTCGCCATCGGATTGGAGAAGGTCTTCTCCCATTCTGAGAAGACCAGGTTGGACGTGATGCCGATCGAGGGGCGCTCGTAGCGCTCGGCTATCAGGGTGAACAGCACCACCGACTCTTCAGCTCCCTACGGCAGGTAACCCAGGTCATCTATGATCAGCAGATCAAAGTTGTCGAGCTTCCTGAGCATCCGCGGCAGGTCGAGGTCGCGCTTGGCAGCGAGAATGTCCTGCACCAGGCGGTACGCCGGGGATGAACAGCACGGATCGTCCGGACTGCACCAACCTGTGCCCGATGGCGCACATAGCGTGCGTCTTGCCGTGCCCGGCGGGCCGAACGCCAGCACGTTTACGTCACGGTCCACGAAGTCCCCTTAGGCAAGACTGGCGATCTGCTGCCTGAGCTTGACCGGCGCACGCTCGTGCTCGAACGTGTCTCAGGTCTTGCCGGCCGACAGCTTCGACGCTCGTCTCAGCCTGTCCACTCTGCGTATGCGCGTGTCCCCCGCCTCCTGCTCCAGCACCTCCACGAGTGTCGGAAGGGCGTCTGCGAGTCCGGCGTCGCTGAAGCGATCGACAGTCTCCGCCGCAAGCGTGGGCAGCCTGAACTGCCGGCACAACTCGCTGATGCGCTCTCCCACTGCGCTTGGCGCGTAAGGTCTCAGTCGTCATCGCGCACCTCCTGCAAGTAGCCTGTCGTAAACACCCAGGTCCACCTCAGCGGACAGCTCAATCTCCGGTATCTCCGGAGAGGCGGGTGCGGCAAGCTGCTTCACCACCGCGTAGTCGAACCTCACCCTGGACTCAAGCAGACGCTCCAGCGCCCTCTCCACCTCGCACTCCATCGTCGCCGCCGCAAGGTGCAGGATGCGAACGTAGTCCACGTCCGCTCGCTTTTCCTTCCAGCCGCACATAGCGTCGTACGCCAGCCGGAAGGTATGAGTCGGGTACAACTGCTCTCTGAAGCGGTAGCGCGCGAACGCGCCGGGTTTGCGCACCAGGGAGCCTATGATGTGGATGTTCGCCTATCGCAACCGGTAAATTCTATTGTCGTGAGCGGCAGATTTCATTGTCGCGTATCACCATCACAGAGTAAGTTAGTGACATTTATGCTGGTCAATCACACTGACATTTATCCTGAACAACGACAGCCGCAGTTGTTGTTGCTTAGCGATTCCGTCCATGTTAACTGCTGAGCGAAAATGTCCGCATGATGGAGCATGTGAGATTGACGCAGCAAGAATAGGCAAGACTTCAGGTACTCAACAACTTACTGGCGGGATATATGACAACGGAGCAGGCAGCGACACTGATGGGACTGAGCACACGCCATACCAGGCGCATACTGGCGGCATACAGCGAGAAGGGAGCAGCCGCAATAGCTTACGGCAACAGAGGTCGCAGGCCTGCCAATGCTACACCGAGCACACTGGCGATCGAGGTGGTACGCCTGGCTCGGACACAATACGCCGGAGTTAACCACACGCACCTGAGCGAGTTGTTGAGGGAGCGAGAGAGTATAGACATCGGTCGCGACACGTTACGCAGGATACTGTCTAACGCCGGTGTGAGCAGCCCGCGTCGTCGTCGGCCTCCGAAGCACCGAGTTCGTCGGCAGCGTATGCCGCGTAATGGTATGCTGATTCAGGTAGACGGCAGCTACCACAGATGGCTTGGGAAAGACGGACCGCGGTTCACGCTGCTGCTGGCGATCGACGACGCCACCGGGACCGTCGTCAACGCCCTGTTCTGCGAACTGGAGAACACGCGCAGCTACTTCCTTCTCCTCGATGGACTGGTGCGGCGCTGCGGCATACCGCTCGCGCTCTATTCGGACCGGCACGCCGTCTTCAAGCACACGCCTTCACCGGAGACTGCCGCCGCCCCACCCAGTTCAGTCGAGCGATGGACGAGCTTGGGATACAGCTGATATTCGCCCAATCGCCTCAGGCCAAGGGTCGCGTAGAACGCGCCGCGGGAACGTTCCAGGACAGGCTCGTCAGCGAACTCCGACTTGCGGGTGCGGCTACCATCGATGACGCCAGCCGCGTGCTGGAAGACTTCCTTCCACGCTTCAACGAACGCTTCAGGGTGCCCGCACGGGAGTCGGCAGTCGCCTATCGAGCGGTAGACGAAGGAGTGTGTCCGGGGAGGATCCTGTGCTTCAAGTACCGGCGCAGAGTCGTCAGGGACAACACGGTCAGATACCGCTGGCGCACCCTGCAGCTGCTGCCCGGCACGGACATGCCGACCTACGCCGGAGCGGCCGTGGATGTGCTCGAAGGGCTGGACGATAGCCTGGCGGTGCAGCACGAGGGGCGCGACATCCCGTCTCAGGAAGCGCCGCCGCGTCCTAGTACCAAGTCCATATGTTGTTGACACGAGCCGTTCTATTCATAACTTTGGCT
>VXNZ01000031.1 GCA_009840355.1 Chloroflexota bacterium | reverse complement strand
TGCCCGACAATAGAGCGCGCCTCTGGGAACCCATTAAATCATGCCTCCATATTTTCTTGTCTTTTACAACGGTAACTGTGCCGACTGCCAGAAGACGACCTCCGCAAGACTCGTGAAGTACGACGCTGTTCTTTAGACGACGAGCAAGTGATGCATTATTAATACTAAATGCCAAGTCTCTTTAGTCTATTAACACACTATATATCATAACTGGGCTCCACTTGCGGGGGAATGAGTTATCTGGCGTATAGCTAGAACGGAGAAGGGACCATTTTCTTACACTAAGGTCTTGTTGTTGCTTAGCGAAAAGCAACGAGCTTGTGTCAAATGTTGTGGGGATTCCTTGCAGGCGACTTAGCTCATCTGGCTGAATATGGCGGAGATCGAATCTAGCGTCTTCATCAAGAAGTGTCTGAGAGGAAGAATCGGTGACGAACAGACTCTCAGACGGCATGTAGGGCAGCTGGAGATGGAGCGCAACGAATGAGGCACGACCATAGACTGGCGCCTTAGCTCTCAGTAAGCACGAGTGAAACTCAACCGCATCTATCCAGAGCCAAAGTTATGAACAGAACGCTTCGTGTCAACAACGAGTGGACGCGGTACTAGTCGGTGGGGATGTAGCCGATAGGCTGGACCTTAACTGCGACGAGGTCTAGGCTGTGATATTTCTGGTGTTTGACCGAGGAGGCGTAGTGCCTTAGCAGCCGGAAGGAGATTTCGCGGTCGTCTTCGATTTCAGACTGCTCGGTGAGGTAGGTAAGCCTGTCTTCGAGATTCTCTTCGTAGGGAGCGGCAGAGAACTCCAGATCGGCGATACCGTTGACAATTGATGCCCTGATAAGCAGGGTCTTCCGGGAGTCTTCGAGAACTTCTTCCTGGAGGAGACAAGCCAGCGTTTCTTCTCCGGCGGAGCACAGCCGTTCCGTCGAGTGTTCATCCCATCCGGCACGGAGCGCGAATCCGCGCAGGAATTCGTTAATTTGCGGCAACGAAGCGTAATCCAGGTCGGTTCTTATTCGTATCGGGCGGTTGCGCGTGATTCCGACTAACGCGGTGAGGATAATGGCGATTGCACCGCCGACGACCATGCCGTTGCCGAGCAGAGTTTCCCAAGCGCCTGAGAGCAGGTCGGGCAGTATAAATCTGTACTCAAAGCCCAGCCCTACCCAGAATGATACGCCGAGAATCAACGCTTTCTGTTGGTTGATGCCTTCCTTGAATACGGCTCTCAGCCCTTCCACGAATACGAGGCCGATGAGAACTGTGAGGTACGCGCCCACAACTGGACCCGGTATCGCGAGGAGGGCCGCGGCGATCTTTGGGAGGAATGCGGCTATGACGAGGATTATTCCCGCGTAGATGCCTACACGCCGGGCTGCCACGCCGGTTAGGGCTATTAGCGGGATGCTGGAGGAGTAGGTCGTGTTGGGCACGGTTCCAGCGATGCCGGAGAGCAGGTTGCCAAGTCCGTCGGCGTTGAGCGCTCCCTGTATTACGCGGAAGTCGGTCGCGCGCGCCCGACGGCGAGAAACTTCCTGGACGGCGACGCCATCACCGATGGTTTCCATGGAGCTGACGATGGCGACGAGCATGAATGTTGCCAAAAGCGCCCAGGTGCCGGCGTTAAAGCTAATGTCGAATCCTGGCCATGCGAGCGTCGGGATGCCGACCCATGAGGCTTCGGCGACACTCTGGAAGTCGTAGAGGCCAAAGAGGGACGAAACAACGCAACCTGCGGCTACTCCGATGAACGGTGCCCAGAGCTGCCATGCGAGGGGAGCGCGGAGTGAGATGGGCAGGACTACGGCAAATGTTACTGCGGCGACGATGGGAGCAGCCATGGAAGGGGTGTTTTCGGGAACTTTGCCAATCATGTCGAAGACGATCGGCGCCGCCATAGCCGAGAGCAGCATGATGACGACACCGGAAACGAGCGGGGTTATGACGCGGCGAAGCAGCGAGAGCCGCCATGCAAGAAGAAAGTAGAAGACGGACGAAAGGACGATGAGAGTCGCCATCAGCGCAGGGCCGCCGCTTTCCAGCGCGAGCACACAGACGATGAGGAATGTGCTGGATGTGCCCATGAAGAGCATATTGCCAGAGCCGAAGCGCCCCACCCGCATGGATTGTAGGACGGTAATCGCGCCGCTGATGACCATGGCTGAGAAAACGGCCCACGTTAGGTAGCTTGCAGACTGGCCCGCGGAACGGACAATTATGGCGACTATGACGACTATGGGCGGCAGGAGTGTTAGAGTCGCCTGAAAGCCGAGTCCGGCTGAGAGCAGGTGCGGTGGTCTTTCTTCAGGCTCGTAGCGGATGTTTTCGTTGATACGCATCAGGTGCAGCGGCTCCGTGGGAATCGTGGGTGCGTTCATTCGTGGAGCTTTATTCTACTTGAGAAGTACACCGATGATGCCTGTCACAAGCAGCCCCACGACGATTATGGTGCCGAAGGTCAGGGATCTATACATTATAGTCCCGCTCTTAATAGGGGAGCTGACGCTCCCGCAATTCAGCTCCCCGACAACTCTCGTCCTCCCCTTTAAGGGAGCTACCGTAGAAACTAGCTGCTATTCTCTCCACAGAAGCCTCCCTTGTCACAACGGTGTCGCGACAAGTAGTCTGTTTCACGCAGACCCTTTAGTCCATATAGCCCTAAAAGCGTACAAGATGCTCATTGTATGGCATAAGCTTTTGGCGAAGCACGGCTTTGCGATCCGAGCAATACGTGAATAGGGCTTTCAGTCAACATTTCCTAGCATCAGAGCCTATCAACCTGTGCGAGTTAAGGCAATTGATAAATGCTATATATCGTGCGAACATTTCGCAGTCCACATGCGAGTATGGCACAGATTACTTATAGTTGTTGTGTCGTGGTCCATCATCATCGCGCCCTTGATACCAGAGCAGAGCAAATGGCGACGACTCTGTCCTCGCTCAGCGGGCCGTCTGCAGTATAGAGTGTTGAGCGGCTGCCGGCACCGTCTGCTGCCTGGATTCTTATGACCATCGTCTATGCCGGTTTTCGCTCTGATTGCCAGCAACCTGAACTGTTCGTCAGCTCGAATTGCAACTCCCGAGCCGCGCGTTGAATAGCGGGTGGCTGTTCCCCCTGGTGCATGGACTGCGCGCGCCTGTCATCCTCCAGCGCAGCATACTTGTGGTATTCTTGCCGGACTGGCCTTCACTCTATAATGGCTACACGGTCAGCACCGGAACCGTTGTAGGAATGTTTCAGCGCGAGGAATAGATGTCCAGCATTATGGACGGGTCAGAGTTGAGTTGCTCCGTGGGTGCGTCCAGTTCCGCTGCCCTGATGGCACTGTGAGAGATGATTGCTATACGGACGGCGCGATGTACTTACGGTGAGCGGAGATGGATTACGACTTGGCGCTGCTCGGTTTAGCAGCTCGAAGAGGCACCTGCGGCTGCCAGAGGCAATACTAAAGATGACTTTGTTCGCAGCGCAAAGTCTTGGGATTCCGGTCCGGGGTATTCTTCGAGACGTGTCAAAGTCAATGTCGTGGTGTTCAATCCTGACACGGTAGAGACGCATGCGACGCGGGAGGGCTCACATCACTATCCTGTCGGTATCGAATTTTTGCAATAGTCAACTGTCAGGTGGTCATAGAACAAGGTGAGAATACGGGCGCGCTGCCGGGGCGGGCACTGCGGCGGGGACGGGCGGCGACATAGGTCTTTGCTCTCCACTTCATGCCACCAAGACCGCTGGCTGCCGCATCAGCGGACCAGGTGAAGCCTCCCAGACTGAGAAGTTACGATCAGCGAATCGCTCGATATGACATTGATTGCATTGACAGGGAAGCCCAAGTCGAGCTGCCATACAATCTCTCCAGATGCGGCATCCAGAGCGTACATCTCGCCTGCTTGCGTACAGAATACAAGGGTCTCACCCACCCCTACGACTCCTCCTGCAATGAAGGTACCGGAATTGAAGCGCCAGAGAACTTCGCCTGACTGTGCTTGCATGGCAACGACTGTTGCGCTGTGGTCGGGGTGCCTCGCGACAAGAAACAGCTTAGACTCGTCGTGTGTAACTATTCGGGCGGAGATGCCGCCGATACCCCTGTGATGCCACGCATAGCCGACCGGGTCGGGTGGGCGAGGCGCGGCCTTGTAGAGCCAGAGCTTAGTCCACCAGAAGCGGAGCGCCTTTTCCATGGCGATGTCGCGCGCCTGCAGCTCGACAGCTTGGACGCTGCCTCGATCACCTGACAAGTAAACCTTATCGCCTAATATGACGGGCGTACCGATGCCCCCAAACCAGAGCCTTTTCGTGAGGCGGCGCTTGCCTTTCACCGAGTTGATCAGGTTGAGGTGATTCCCGGCGCTCAGGACTGCGACGATACCCTCGGAATTAGCTACCGGACCGATTGCCTTGCCACCTTCCGGTTCGTGAGTCCATAGGCTTCGGCCGGTGAGCGCGTCCAGCGCGTGAATTTGACCTGAGGCTAGGAACAGACGCCCGTTCTGCACAGCGGGGCTGCCGTGTAGGATATCCTCAGTCTTATATGACCAAGTTTCCTTTCCGGTGCGGTGATTTAGAACGATCAGGCGGCCGTCTCTTGTGCTCGTGTATAGAAGGTCTCCGGCGACAGTAACGGGATAGTCCGAAAGCCCGTGAAGTCGATAAATCCAACGAGGCTGTCCGGTGGCGGCATCAAGCGCCACTACTCGCCCTGACTCTGATTGCAGTCCTGCGGTGATGAACACCGAGTTCCCTTGCGCAACTGGTGGCACAGCAATCGTCTCGCCGGCATCGTAACTCCATACGATTTCGCCGGACGGAGGCGCTGTGAAAGGAGGCGTGACAGTTTCGGTATGAGTAGCCGTCGATGAGGGATGGCTGGTCAGAATCGATATGTCGAAGTAGTTGTAGGCGCTGACGGACGCTACCAAGATGATTAGCGCAGCGAAGGCGAGCAAGACGAAGGGCAGAAGCCGACGACGCCTGCGCCTGAGTGAATCTGTGGGTTGTGGTGGTTCAAATCTCATAAGGCGCTAACGATTGTGGCAAGGAGCGTGAGATGATGACGGGCCGAGATGATTCGCAAGATATTGGTGTTTGTGGGTGTAGTCAACATATTCTTGTGGGGCAATTTCAAGGGATTTCAGATGACAGGTTTGCCCATAGATGCTGGTGTCAAATTCATGATTACTCTTGATGCAGGTTTCACTCCCATTCTCTGCCTTCGCAAGAGCAAGTATAGCCTTCCCCTGCAAGGGCTGACAGGGATAGGTGTTGAGAATAATCGCGCCTAGATTTGCGATTTCACCCTCATTTTAGCCTGCCTACGTTGGGGGAAGGGACTTTGATCCCACATTTACGGATACTTTGGATTTTTACATATCCCTGTCTGCCTATCTAAGGGGGAATGAACAAAATGCCTAGCCTTGAGTAATTTGACATAACACAATGTCAGTTGTAATATCACCGCAGGTTTGCAGACCGAGCAAGCTCTGACGACTCAGCATCGAGCGTCAATGCCTCTTATTTGCCATGTTGGGAGGAGCAAATGACTCGGCTTTCGGCGTCCATTCTCTTTTTCATTGTAATCATCATAGGTATGGTAATCGTTGCTTGTGGTTCTGCCGAGCCACAGATTGTAGAAAAGGTTGTTGAAGTCCCGGTTGATAGGGAGGTGGTGAAGGAGGTCGAAGTCGTTAAGGAAGTGGAAGTCGAGGTAGTGAAGGAAATAGAGACGGAGGTCATCAAAGAAGTTGTCAAAGAGGTCGAGGTTGTTGTCGTAGCCACACCAGTTCGGCAGGCGCAGGAAGCGGCGTACATAATGCGCGCTCCTGAGCCGAACCCTAAGCGAGGCGGAAACATGAAGACCGCCTTTGGCGTGACAATGACGAACTTCGATGTGCAGCAGGGCGCTGGAGCGCACGTTCTTGGACATCTGTACAACAAGGTCGTAACCAAGAACCTTGCGGACGGACTCCGCACCATCGCGCCCGACCTTGCAGTGTCGTGGGAGGCTGCTCCTGACGGGATGGGTTATACGTTCAACCTAAGGGAAGGCGTCACCTATAGTGACGGCACTCCGTTCAGCGCAGACGATGTGGTTGCTAACTTCACACGCATCATCGATCCTCCAGCCGGAGTTTCCAGCCGGAGCAAGGATCTGCTGCCCATGATCGATTCAGTGGAGAAGATTGACGACTACACGGCTACGTTCAACTTGAACGCTCCCACTCCCTACTTCGTGGAGCTGCTGACGAGTTCCCCATTGCTGGTGTACTCCAAGAAGTCGCTGGAAGAGAACAACTACGACCTGCGCAAGATAGAAGTCGCGCCAGGTACGGGAGTCTTCAGGTTCGTAAATCACATACCAGGAGAGAAGTGGGAGTTTGAAGCGAATCCGGACTATTGGAATCCTGAGCTACCCTACCTCGATGGGCTGACGATGCTACACGTACCGACCTGGCCTGACAGGGGCGCCGCTGTGCTGACCGGGCAGGCTGACTTCTCTTGGAACATATCGCCTGACACGCACGCTGAGGCGAAGCGCAGACAGGACATCGGAGCCGTAACATACGACTGCTTGAATTCACACAACTTCGCCATAAACAACGAGAGGGCGCCGTTTGATGACCCCAGAGTACGCCGAGCGATACATCTTGCGGTCAGCCGTCAGACGCAGATCGACGGGTACACGCCTGTCTGGGAGCCCACGTTCGTAACCCGCTGGATCCCAAAGCCGAGCCCATTCTCCACCGACCCCAACGCAATACTCCAGATGCCGGGCTACCGAGCAGAGAAGGAAGAGGACATCGCCGAGGCGAAGCGTCTTCTGGCAGAAGCCGGCTACCCGGACGGATTCGAGATGACGATCACAACATGGAACCTGCCAACAACCGCTGAGGTTGCCGTGCCGCTGTTTGTGGACGAGTTGAGGAAGACGCTGAACATTCGGGCGGACATCAAGCTGGTCGAGCGCGCGCTCCAGAGCGAGATACTGCACGACGGCAATTTCGACATGTTCAGGAATGGCGACTATGCCGGTCAGATACTTGATCCGTTCCCAATGTGGAATATCTATCTGAGGACGGGTGGCTCGCAAAACTGGTCGCGCTACGCCAATCCTGAATTTGACGCGGTGCTGGACCAGCTCGCCGGAGAGCTTGACCCGTTCGCCCGCGCGGAACTATTCAATGAGGGCATGGACATCCTAGACGAGAACCCACCCTTCTATCACATTGGCTTCTGCGGCCACTCCCCGGCGTGGAGCAAGGACGTAAAAGGCATGTCGATGGAGACTAGGTTGCACGTGCTCTGGGAGCGCCTCGACACCGTCTGGCTTGACAGGTAGCCACATTGAGACCGGCGTTAATTTCAAACTTATCCCCCTCTCCTGTATCTGTGGAGAGGGGGAAATCCTCAAAACGTTTCACCCCAAGAGTCCGAGCGAGCATCATCCGACTTTGCCTGAAAGTCATGCGACCTCGCTTCAGTAGCTCACACATTCGCTACGATGAGCGGTCATCGCACGGGAAGATTGAGGGAATCGGCTCAAGCAATGCGTAAGTATCTCTACCAGCGCCTTCTGCTGGCTATTCCCACGCTGTTCGGCGTAACTGCGCTCATCTTTATTGCGATGCGGGTGCTGCCAGGCGACCCGCTTCAGGCGATTTACGGCGAGGGAGAGGGGCTGCACATCCTTACCGAGGAAGAACTTGAGGGCGCGCGCAAGAGCCTCGGACTCGACAAGCCTCTCTATCTCCAGTATATGACCTGGATCGGCGACGTGCTCAAGGGCGACTTCGGGAGGTCGTTCTGGCAGGACAAGCCCATCAGGGACACAATACTGAGGCGGGGACCCATCACCGTGGAAATTGCAGTGATTGCGGTCGCACTTTCGTGGCTGATAGGACTGCCGGTGGGTCTGATAGCAGCTGCGTGGCGCAATACGTGGATAGACTATGTAGTGCGCATTGTAGTTACGTTCTTCATGGCGGTGCCAAGCTTCTGGCTGGGTCTTACGCTGATTCTTGCGACGGTGCTCATCTGGCAGTGGAGGCCGCCACTGACCATCATTCACTTATGGGACGACCCGAAGGGCAATCTGACTATCGTGATAGGGCCTGCCCTCGTGATGGCAATCAACTTAGGCGCGGAGCTTGCGCGAATGAGCAGAGCCACGCTCCTCGAAGTCTTCAGGGAGGACTATGTACGCACTGCCAGAGCCAAGGGACTTGCGGAGATGCTGGTCATCGCACGACACGCGCTGCGAAATGCGCTACTTCCGGTGGTAACCATATCCGGGATACAGCTTGCGTTTCTGCTGGGCGGATCGGTTGCGGTCGAGCGCGCATTTGCCGTGCCGGGGCTTGGCACTACGCTGGTCAACGGAATTGCGGAGCGCGACTGGATGATTATTCAGAATGTGGTGCTGCTGTACGGAATATCCTTTGTAATTATCAACTTGGGCGTGGACCTGCTCTACGGCATGCTGGACCCGCGGATTCGTTATCAGTAGTGCTGCATAGTTCTCAGCGAAAGTAAGGCAATGAGGGAAATAGGCTCCATGCCCGGCCAACAGCCGGAGGGCGATTTTGCACGGGGTCGATTCGATTCGTCTCTTGGTATGATCGCTCGTTTCTTCCGTACATCGCCTATTGGCGCTGTGGCTGCGGGCTTTCTGGTCTTTCTGGTGCTGGTCGCGGTATTCGCTAACGTAGTCGCGCCAAACGACCCACTGGAGACTTTTCCGTCGTTCTTCAGGAAGGGGCCCTCTCTGGAGCGCCCAATGGGCAATGACCATTTGGGGAGAGACGTGCTGAGCCGGGTAATTGTGGGAGCGCGTACTTCGTTGTATGTTGCCTTACTCGCTGTAACTATCAGCAAGGTTATCGGCTTCTCGTGGGGTGTGCTGACAGGATACACCGGCGGCAAATTCGACCTGATAAGCCAGCGATTCCTGGACATCCTGATGTCATTCCCAGGGATCATACTGGCGATGCTGCTGCTAGTCGGCGTCGGGTCCGGTCTTTACACGGTCATCGCCGCTATCGCCATTACGGGCGTTGCAGGGACGACGCGAGTGATTCGCTCGGTTACGCTGTCGGTGAGGGAGATGGAATACGTGGAAGCCGCCCGCGCGCTCGGAGCGTCGCCGATGCGGATTATGTTCGTCCACATAACGCCGCAGTGCATTGCTCCGCTGATGGTGATTGCCAGCGTAAGCTTGGGCGGAGCTATCTTCGCTGAAGCGGCCCTTAGCTTCCTGGGACTTGGGATACCGCCGCCCAACCCCAGCCTTGGGAATATGCTTGGCGGCGTGCTGGGCGATGCATTCAAGCCGCCGTGGTGGTTGGTTTTTTATCCGGGCATGACCATCACATTTACGATTCTTGCATTCAATCTCTTCGGAGATGGCTTGCGCGATCATCTCGACCCCAGGCTTAGGGGGCGGCTGAACTAGAGGTTCGTTTGGCGGAAATCACACCTCAGCAGATGTTCATGACTGAATCAAGCGCGTTTGGTGGTGAACGCTCCCACGACGTTGTTGAACTCCTCGGCTGTCTCCAAATATGGCGAGTGTCTTGCCTCGCCGATGATGTAAAACTGGGCAACGGGTATGACCTGTGAGATTTCTCTGAGGACCGCAAGGGGAAAGATATGGACCTGAGCCCCGCTGTCCGGATGGCACGGTGAGCGATGATTGCTATACGGACGGCGCGATGTACTTACGGTGAGCGAAGGAGAAAGGTTATGGAGGCAGATTGTGGGGCGAAGTAGCTACTGGCACGAGCCGGAACAGCTGCCAGGTCAGGCAGAGCGCGATACGGATCCTATGCTCCGCAAGTTTTATGTGTACGTACTCTACACGCAGTATGGGCACTATACATGTAGAATCTCCTACAACTAATTGGCTGCGAATGATTGAGCGGAGGCGATACTCCGCCGCCTCTTGTCGCAAGTTATGTCGCAAGATTGTCGCAAGTCAAGAAGGCTAGTCCGCCAAGACATACGCCGCGCCCGTCGTCCGGCCTTGACGACGGATGAGACCCATTTCCATTAGCGCCCTGACATCCCGCTGAAGAGTGCGGCGCGATACCTTGGGGAACAGGGATTGGAATTCCGATATTGTCATTCGACCATTCTCCAGTATGAAGCCCAAAGCCTGTGCCTGCCTGTCCGTAAGAGCATGCAGCCGACTGAAAATATCCTTCCGAATAGCCGACTCACCCCTTCGCTTGACCTCGCTCAGCTGTGTGGCGAGTCCTACGGCAAAATACTCGATCCAGCCCGTCATATCCATGTTCGAGCGTCTGACTCCCTGAAGCGCTCCGTAGAAGGACAGCCGATCGCGGTCATAGTATTCGCTTATGGAGAAAAGCCGCTTGAAATCGTACCCCGCCTTGTAGAGCAGCAGCGTAGAAAGCAGTCGCGACGCGCGTCCATTCCCGTCGAGAAACGGGTGAATATGGACAAGTTGGAACTGGGCGATGGCGCTGACGATCACAGGATGTATGTTGGTCGGTCGATTCAGCCAACCGACGAGTTCGCTCATCATCTCGGGCACGGCTTGAGGCGGCGGAGGCGTGTAGATCGTCTCTCCGGTAGCGGAGTTGACGATATAGTTCTGGACGAGGCGGTACTTCCCCGGAGCGGCAGAGCCGCCGCGCACGCCGCCAACCAGCCGTCTGTGTATCTCCAGTATGAGACGCTCCGTGACGGGACCACCGTCGCTCAAGTATGTGCTGACGTATTCAAACGCATCACGGTAGTTGAGCAGTTCTCGCGTATCTTCAGGATCGGCGTCCGGGACAGAATGACCCGCCAGGATTGCGGCCGCGTCGTCCACCGTGAGCCTTGTTCCCTCTATGTGAGTGGTGTGATGAGCTTCCAACAGGAATGCTCGTGAGCGCATAGAGGAGACCCATTCATCGGACAGACTAGCGGCTTCGAGAAAGCCGCGCGCTCGTTCGATGTCGGTTATGGCGGCGGTTACGGTATTCGTGATGGAAAAGCGTGGTAGGAAAGTCATTGCGCGAAAAGATATAAGCCTGAAAACATCCGATAGTAGTTCGACTCGTCGGAGGACACATCCATAATCCATGGTAGCATGACCTGGGATCTACGATGAGTGCAGCAGCGCAAGTCTAGCGCCAGTCATGGGAGCGCGGCATTCGGACGCCGGAGCGCAGCGCCCGCACCTCAGAGACGATGGTGTTGGAAGTGCCGTCCCAGCGCGAGATTTCGCCCTTAATCAGCACCACTTGGCTGCCCAGCTCCCTTCTATACTGCTCGTAAATATGGGGCCACAGTATGGCTTGCGCGTCCCCTGTCTCGTCCTCTATGGTCACAAATATCGTTCCGTCTCTGCCTTTCGGGTGCTGCCTAGCCACGGGCCACCCGGCTACCAGCACGGGGGCGCCGTCGTCCAGACTATCCACCTCGGCGCAGGTCAGCACACCCGGCGCGAGCCTGGGGCGCACGAAATGCATCAGGTGCCCGCGCGGGTATATCCCCATAACGGCGTACTCAGCGGCCATCTTCTCCGAGTCCGTGAAGTCCGCAAGCCGCGGCACGCTGGCGTCCATCGAGGCGGGCAACACAGCCTGTCCGTTCCGGCTGGGACGTGGGTGCAGCCCTGCCTCCCATAGCGCCTGCCTGCGGTTGGGAGTAACGCTGTCGAACGCTCCCGCCATGACCAGCGAATCCACTGCATGTGGCTTCAATCCTGTGCGCCGCACGAGGTCGCCCGCGCCGGTGTACGCGCCGCCGCGCTCTCTTCCTTTGACGACTTCTTCAGCGCCTCTTTCTCCCACGTCCTTGATAAATCTCAGCCCCAGCAGCACCGACGCGCCCTTCGGAATGCACTTCACCTGTGAGGAGTTCACGCATGGATTCAGGAATGGCACGCCAAAGCGCCGCGCGTCCTGCTTCAGCGTCTCCATCGGGTAGAAGCCCATCGGCTGGTTGTTCATCAGCGCCGTGAAGAACTCTGTCGGATGGTATCGCTTGAGCCATGCCGCCTGGTACGCGGTTATGCAGAACGCATGTGAATGGGACTCCGGGAACATGTAATGTCCATTAACCTTGTTGAATATCTTCCTCGCTATTGCTTCCGAAACACCGTTGGCCTGCGCTCCATCCAAGAACCGTTGCCAGTGCATCGCTATCAGGTGTTCGCTGTTGGGTCTGGCGAAGGCTCGGCGCACCTCGTCCGCCTGCGCCGCGCTCATACCGCCCACATCCATCAAAAGTTGCACCACTTGCTCTTGCCACACGATGATGCCGCAGCCGCGTTTTAGGGCGCGCTCCTCCAACGGGTGGTCGTAGTCCCACTGTACGCCGTGACGGTAGCGGTCGATGAACTGCGATACCGCGCTGCCCTGCATGCCCACGCCCGGTCGTATGAGCGCCACCTGGTACGCAAGGTCGCGCAGGTTGCGCGAGCGCAGGCGCTGCGCTATCTTGAGCTGCGCTGGGGACTGGAGCAGGAACACGCCCTTGGAGTCGCCATCGTTTATCATGTCGTACACTGCATCGTCTCTGGGGCTTATCCTGCTCATGTCCGGACGCTCGCCAGTGCGCCGCTCGATGAGGTCGAGTGCTTCCTCTATCTGGTCGAGCACCGGCAGGGACAAAATATCTATCTTTGCGAAGCCGGCGTCCTGCACGCTGTCCTTGTTCCAGTCCATGATGTAGCGACCATCCGTTGCTCCGGCTCTCACCGGAACCAGCTCCGAGATGGGCGAGCTGCTCAGTATCATTCCGCCCACATGCTGTCCCAGGGAGCGGGGCGCGCCTATGAGCTGCGGCGCGAGTTCAGCAAGCGTCCTCCAGCCCGGCGCTTCGCTAATGTCCCTGAAGCCGGGTAACTGCCGCATATCCTCGCCGAGAAGGGCGGCATCTCCTGACAATCCCTGCTTAGACAGTAGCCTTAACTGCTCACGCGGCAGACCCAGTGCTTTGCCTAGGTCTTGTATTACGCCCTTCAGCCTGTATGTGCCGATTGCGCCCGCCAGAACAGCGTGCCCAGATCCAAAGCGCCGGTGGACGCGCTCAATCAGCGCATCCCTGATGCCCCTGGGGAAGTCGAGGTCTATGTCCGGCAGATTTCCTGCTTCCTCGGAGATGAATCGGTCAAGGCTGAGGTCCCACGCGAGCGGATCGATGTGACTGATGCCGATGAGGTAGCCCACGAGTAGCGCAACGGACGAGCCGCGTCCCCTGCCGGGTGGCCTAGCTTCAAGCGGCACTTCGGGGCTCACCAGCCCACGTTCGAGCATGATCTGGCGCGCTATCAGCGCAATCTCCCTGTACAGCAGCAGAAAGCCCGCCATGCCGTGAAGCTCTATGAGCCTGAATTCTTCGCGCAGTCTTGTCTGGACCTTACGGGAGATCTCGCCATAGCGCCGCAGAGCGGCTTCGTAGCACAGCCTTTCAAGGTAGGTCTGCGAGGTGTAGCCGTCCGGCACGTCGGCATCGGGCAGGCGGTATCCCAGGTCGGTGTCGAGGTTGAAGTCGCAGCTATCGGCGATTCGCAGGGTGTTCTCCAGCGCCTCCGGGCAGTGGCGGAACAACTGCCGCATCCACTCCACCGACCTGAGACAGGACTGGTCGTTGGGTCTGATGTGACGGAGCGCACGGTCTATTGTCGTGTTGTGCGCCGCTGCGACAAGCGCGTGCTGGAGCCTGTATCGCTCTGGAGTGTGATAGAGCGAATCGTTCGTCGCGACCACGGGCACGCCGCAGTCGCGGGCGAGGTTGAACATCCGCCTGTTCCTTTTGGTATCTCCACACAAGAGATTCTGCTGGAGTTCGACATACACCGATTCCAAGCCGAACCAGTTCACATACTCACGCAGCCGTTCCCGCGCCTCCAACGGCTGGCTACTCAACACAAGATTGGACAGAAGATTGTCGCGCCCGCCCGTGAGCAGCACGGTTCCCTCTGCGTGCTCGGGTAGATATGCAGGGTCAAGTCGCGGCTCTCGGCGGTTGTGCCCGTTCGCTAGCGTGAGCAGCCGCGATATGTTGCCGTAGCCCCGGCGCGTTCTGGCGAGCAGCGTCAGGCGGCTCTCGTCGGTCAGTGTGAGTTCGCACCCGCTTATGGGCTTTATTCCGAGACTGCTGGCGAGGCGGGCGAACTCCAGCGCGCCGCACAGGTTGGTGTCCGTCAGAGCGAGCGCCGGGTAGTCGTACTCGACGGCGCGCGCAAGCAGCTCATGGACATGGGACGCGCCTTGTCCGAACGAGTAGAAGCTCTTGCAGTGAAGCTCTGCGTATGCTGAAGGCATGATGCGACGAATTTCTACGCTGCCGAAATCGGCTGTCTGTACCAGCAACCCTCGCGCTCGTCCCTGAAAAGCACGAGCTGCCGCCCGATGTCATCGACTACACGGAAATAGCTGCGTGTTACCGGCTGCGGCAGCCACCACAGATCGAACTCCCAGAGATCGTCTATGCCGCATATCTTCTGCCAGCCCTTCTTCGATTGAACTGCGAGTGGAAGGCATCCCTTACTCTCTCGTACTTCTACTGGAAGCGGCGAGTGGAGAGGTGTCAGCATGTCGCTGCTCGCCGATCCCACGGGGACCTTCAGCGCGCGCATCTCAGGCACCGGATGCCAAGGAGCGACATCGACGATTCTGTGTAATGCGGGAACGTTCTGCATTCTTGCACGGAGCTTTCTGTCTATGTCGATGATCCGTTCAAACCTTCTGTCCCTGGCGTCCTCCAGCAGTCCGAGCTGCCTGCCGGACTCGGCACTGATGTCTCCCACGGTCAGAGTCAGATCTTCGACGGGAGCGTTCGGAGGCTGGGCTTCGATGCGATCTCTTAGCAGCCGTGACGCGCTCTGCCACTCGCCCACAGGCTCCTTGAACTTAACGGATTGCATCCAGGGAGCGCCGTCTAGCGCTGTCGAGACGAGTGTCATCGAACCGGCGAGCCTACGTTGAAGGTGCGGCCTGGAGTACGCTCGCTGCAGCAGGATGTCCGTAGTTGCAAGCAGCAGCTCGATGGAGGTCGATGAGAACGGCAGGGAAGTGTACTCCGTGATTGATGTCGCTGCCTTGAGCGGAACTACCGGACGCCCGTCGATGCCGTTGCACAACTCCCACGCGAGAGTGCCCTCTCGTCCGAAGCGATCGACCAGCACATCGCTAGAAAGGGAAGCCGCCTGTCCCATCGAGTGGATTCCAAACTTGTGCAGCAACCTCTTCAGGTCGTCGGACAGCGGCAAAAGCTCGATGGGGAGTGGAGCGAGGAACCTGGCTTCGTCCATAGGACAATCGGCGACGCTACGCACATCGGCGCTTCTCGCCGCGATGTACGCAGTGAACTTCGATCCGCCCACTCCGACACGCGCATTCAGCCAGCCGGGAACGGCGTCAAGCAGCGCAGCCGCAACATTCCCTTTGCCGCCGTACAGCAGCTCCAGCCCATCGATGCGAGCATATGCCGTGCCAAGTTCTGCAGGTTCCACGCGGTCGCTGACCTGAAGCAGCGCCTCGATGACATCCTCGAACGCGCGCCGGTAGTACGGCTCGTCCGCATCGAGTATAATGAGACCGTTGTGGCAGGACATGGCTTGTTCCAGAGTCATCCCCGCCCTTGCGGAGGCCCCTGCGGAGCTATCAACTACCAGGGGCTTCCCACTTGTCCTGTCCACTACGGCTATCGGGCTGTCTCTCAGGTGTGCGCGTCTTCGCAGTTCCGCCTTGGCTCTCAGATGTGTGATGAGCACGCAGGCTATCCTCATATCGCCTCCGTCGATGTCTCTCTACGATGGTAATGTCGGATAATACTAGCGAACACTTGTGCGGTTTGTCAATGCGCAGAGACGTTTGAACTGATAGCAGTTACGCGACAGCACTCGCCACTGCGGTCATTACAACTGCTGTAAATTCCGTGGCGGACTCGACATTCTTGATGGACTGGAATGTGTCGCAAGTCAGGCATCTCTTGGGACTGGCGTTAGGAGTATTGATACTGTCAGTCAGAGCAATTTGTCCCGGCAAAGATATGAAACCCGAAGGCACCTCGACAAATTGCCGTTCATCTATGAAAACGTTGGAGTCGTCGTCAGTTGCCAGCCAACAATTCGCAAGGATAGTCAGAGCGAAATTTTCAAAGAGGTGAAGGCTCATCGCCGGGGCGACATCGGCAGGAGGTCGTATTTGAGGAATTACGCGATGTCGGATGTGGCGATAGAGCTGCTGGAAGGGACTTCAACATCGCTGCCGATGCTCGACCCCGTGGCTTGCGGAAAGGTACGGGGTAGAGTACAGGTTGGGCGGCGTATATAGCCTGTAGCAGCTGCTGAAGAAGTGGTAGAGACGGTGTAATCGTCGCAGCGGCACAACTACTTTACTTGCCGCCACTCGGGCGATGACACCCACTCCTCCGACACAAGTTCGGCCTGTTCCAACACAGTCTCGGTCGCCTTTTTCTGCTTATCGGGCGGGTAACCGTATCTCCGCAGCAGTCGGCGAACCAAGACGCGCAGCCGCGCACGTGCGTCCTCGCGTAACGTCCAGTCGATGGTTACATTGCGGCGAACAGTCTCCACGAGTTCGCGGGCGATTTCTCGCAATGTCTCGTCGCCCAACACTTGCACGGCGCTATCGTTAGTCTCCAAGGCATCGTAGAACGCCAACTCGTCATCGGTTAGACCGAGCTTCTCGCCCCGCTCACTCGCCGCGCGGATTTCCTGCGCCATCTGTATCAGCTCTTCGATGACCTGCGCCGCTTCAATCGCCCTGTTCTCGTAGCGGCGCAGAGTCTCCTCCAACATTTCGGCAAACGAGCGTGCCTGCACCACATTCTTGCGCTGTCGGATGGACAGTTCGCCCTTTATCAGCTTTTGCAGCAACTCTACGGCGAGGTTGCGATGGGGCATATCACGCACTTCCGCAAGGAACTCATCTGAGAGAACCGATATGTCCGGGTTATTCAATCCCGCGGCCGCGAATATGTCAATCACTTCGTCCGAGGACACGGCACGTGAGACTATCTGACGCACGGCGTTATCTAACTCTTCGTCCGAGCGACTTTCTCCGGCGACGCGCTTCATCAGTGCGGAGCGCACACTTTGGAAGAAGGCGAGATCGTCTCTTATCGCAAGCGCCTCTTCGTGAGGCACAGCTAGTGCGAAGGCACTTGACAGGTTTCTGACTGCGGCGACGAAACGCGCTTTGCCGTTCCTCTGAGCGAGTATATGCTCTTGCGCCGCCGGAATGAGCAGCATGCGCTCCTGCGTTCCCAGCATCCAGTTCGAGCGGTTGAATCCATGGAACATGTCACAACAGATTTCGTACTTCTCCAGCATTACCGCGACTGCGTCACTTTGATTCAGAGTCGGACGTCCTTGTCCTTCGCTATCAGTGTATTCGTCGATGGCGCGCTTCAGCTCGTTTGCTACGCCAAGATAGTCGACGACCAGTCCGCCGGGTTTGTCCTTGAACACGCGATTGACGCGCGCTATCGCCTGCATCAGATTATGCCCGCTCATGGGCTTGTCCAGATACATCGTGTGCAGACTGGGCGCGTCGAAGCCAGTTAGCCACATGTCGCGCACCAGCGCGATACGCAGCGGATCATCCGCATCACGAAAACGTTTGCCGAGCGCTTCCCGTCGTCGCTTGTTGCGGATGTGAGGCTGCCAGTTGGGTGGGTCAGACGCCGCGCCGGTCATCACGACCTTGATGCTGCCCTTATCGTCGTCATCGTGATGCCATCCTGGGCGCAGCCGCGTGAGTTCGCGGTAGAGTTCCACGCAGATGCGCCGGCTCATGCAAACGACCATCGCCTTGCCATCAAGCGCTTCAAGGCGTTGCTCGAAATGCTCGATTATGTCCTGTGCAATCAGTTCAAGCCTTTTCTCGGAGCCGACCAGCGCCTCCATCTGCGCCCATTTGGTCTTGAGCCGCTCCTTGCGCTCGATCTCCTCGCCCTCGGTAGCTTCCTCGAAGTCTTCGTCTATTGTGGGGCGTTCGTCATCATCAAGGGAGAGTTTCGCCAAGCGGCTTTCGTAGTATATCGGCACGGTGGCGCCGTCATCTACCGACTGCCGTATGTCGTAAATGCTGATGCACTCGCCGAAGACCGCGCGGGTGTTGGCGTTCTCCAACTCGATGGGCGTTCCAGTGAAACCCACGAACGAAGCGTTGGGCAAGGCATCGCGCATGTGTCGGGCGAAGCCGTCTATGAAGTCGTACTGGCTGCGGTGTGCCTCGTCGGCTATGACCACGATGTTGCGTCGATCCGACAGCGTGGGATGCGTATCGCCCCTCCCTTCAGGGAAGAACTTCTGGATGGTGGTGAAGACAACGCCGCCGGATGCCACCGAGAGTTTGCGCCTCAGGTCCGCGCGACTTGCGGCTTGCGTGGGCGGCTGGCGCAGCAGTTCCGAGCAGCGCGAAAATGTGCCGAAGAGTTGATCGTCGAGGTCGTTGCGGTCAGTGAGAACGACGATTGTCGGGTTCTCCATCGTAGGCTCGCGCACTATCGCTCCCGCGTAGAATGCCATCGTCAGGCTTTTGCCCGAACCCTGCGTGTGCCATATTACGCCGATGCGCTTGTCACCCACCGCTCCGCCTTGCCTGCGCTGTGTCATATAGCGTTCGCGTTCTTCGGCAACCAGCCTTTGTCGCTCGGTCGCGCGCAGCGTCTCTTGGACGGCGACTCGCACCGCGTGGAACTGATGGTATCCCGCCATCTTCTTCACCGGCGCGCCGTCGTCCTCGAAGACGATGAAGTCGCGGATGAGCGCGAGCAGGTTGTCGGGGGCGCAGACGCCGTGCAGCATCACCTGAAGTTCGGGTCTTCCGGTATCCTCCAGGCCTTCACCGGATATGGTGCGCCACGGCTTGAACCATTCGCGCCCGGCGGTGAGCGTTACCATGCACGCCTGTAAGCCGTCGGATGCTATCAGCAGTTCGTTGAACCCAAGTAGCGTGGGCAGTTCGGACTTGTAGGTTTGCAGTTGGTTGAACGCCGTCCAGACGGTCGCGTCTTCATCGGCAGGGTTCTTTAATTCGATGATGCCGAGCGGCAGGCCGTTGACGAACAGCGCGATGTCGAGACGGCGGCGGTTTTGGTGCTCTATGACGGTGAACTGGTTGACGGCGAAGAAGCGGTTCGAGAGGGGATTGTCGAAGTCGATGACCTGCGCCTGCATGCCACGCAGCCAGCCGCTATCGTCCCTGTATTCCACACCCACGCCGTCCACCAGCATGCGGTGAAAGGCGCGGTTGCGCGCCTCGGCAGTGGAGCCTTGCGGTCGCGTCAGCCTGCGGAATGCGTCGTCCAGCGCGTCGGCGGGCAGTTCCGGGTTTAAGCGCGAGAGGCCGTCCCGCAAATGTGTGTCCAGTACGACATCGCTAAAGCGGTCGCGCAGAGGGACAGCCGCATCGGGGCCGATGTCTGCGCCGCGCGCCGTGTTCCAGCCAATTTCAGACAGCCAGTCGAGAGCAGCTTGCTCGACGTGGGCTTCGGTGATGGTGGTCATGGCGTTAATCTTTTCAGTAAAGAGGTTAAAATTCGCTGGCTATGGGATTGGCGTCTTCAGAAACACGCACGATGGCATCCATCTTCTCGCCAATTTCAGGGTCTATCTCATCTTCAGGAACATACTCTGCCAACTCGTAGAAGTCTCTCTTGTTCATCAAATTCGGTAAGCCGATGCGCTGAAAGTATGAGCGGAAAAGAGGCGTCAGGAAATCGTCGCTCACTTTGGCGTCCTCACTCCAAGGCGAACCTCTCCCCAGAGTTTCCATAGCGCGTTGCACTTCTCCGATGGATTCTCGCATAGCTTCCAACCGACTGCCAATTTCGACCGGCGCGAACAGCGGACCCAGTGTGTCTTCTTCTGCTGACGCCTTTGCATAAGCTTCAAGAGTTGTCTGTGAACAGAAGTAGTTCTCAATTTCTCGACGATTCCACTCTGCACATTCTAAAGGCGGACTATCCAGCAAACCGGATTCTATTCTGTCGAAGATGGCTATTCCTTTCAAATCGGGAAGCGCTTCCCTGAGGCCGAAATAATGGTCGCGCGCCTTCTGCGGTTGATTGCCGACATAATGGATGAATGGATTTTCGAGTATCTCAATTGCCCTTTGGTCATTTAGGCGACGGGCGAAAGCCCGCAAAATGGCGAGGTCCGTAGAGCCTTCGAGATAAAGTACCCACCCTTTCTGCTCGGCTTGATAGTAATGGTCGAACCCGATGTCTATAAGAGACTTGCGAACTTGGCTGCCTCGATCATCAATACGGTGCGGCTGCCCAACAAAGGCAATCACCATGTCTTTGTCGGCGGCTTCATTCAGCAGTATTTCGGAATGGCTCGCGGCGATGATTTGGCTTCCGCTTTCCGAGGCGACTTCGGTAATTAGTTGGTATATCTGACGCTGACGGAGTATTTCGAGATGCGCGTCAGGCTCGTCCAACAGCAGAACGGTATTCGGATTGGCGTGCATGTACGCCAATATCAGTAGCGTTTGTTGCAGTCCACGCCCGCTGGAAGAAAGGTCGAGGCTGACATTTTTCTCTCTGTAACTCATCACGATCTCGCCGCGCTCCGCAATATATCGCGGAGTATCGAGATCAACACCGAACAAGCGACGAATCTGACCGATAAGCTTTTCCCAATACTCAGGATGTTCTTCATGAATGCGGAAACAGAGATTGCGGAGAACTTCCGCTGTGCGTCCCTCCCCGACGCGAACATTCACCGCGCCGATGTCAAGGCGCGTTTCCGTAGCCGCAAGCCCAGACATGGGCGGTAAGAACGCTATCCGCTCAGCGCCGGCCTGCTCCGGTATGGGCATTCGCGGCGGACTTCTGCCTTCTTCAAGTCGCAATGGACGACAGTAAAATGACTCCTCATTGGCGTAGTCGAACTCAAGCCCACATTTCCACGCCTTCCCCTTGGTTATGCCCTCTACCACAATATCTATTCTGACATTCTGGGTACTCGGGCGCCCATCATCCCTTCGTGAAACGTTTCTGACATGCAGGTCGTTCCACAATAAACGAGCATTCGGCACGGGTATAGCGACGAGGTCCCGGCGATTGACGGTAACGCCGGGGCGACTTTCAGGCGCGTTGATTCTGGACCTTCGCTCGTTCCAGCGTTTCAGCCCTACATCCCAAAGGGCCAGAGCCTGCATTGCCGAAGTCTTGCCGGAATTGTTAGGACCAATGAAAATCACCGGGCTACCCAACTCTATCTCGACTTCTCCGAGCCGCTTGAAGTTACGGATAATGATGTTGGTGAGCATCACTCTTTTCTTTCACAGTCCTACATTCCCTGAACCTATTCCCAGACCCATTATATCATCCAGCGCACCCACCACACGCACACCCTACACCACCACCACCCCCGACACCAACCCCGGCAGCAGCGCATCACGAAGCCCTGCTAGCGCATCTTGCTCTCTGCTTATTGTCTGCATCTTTGCAAACACGGGGATACTCACCTTATCGAAGACCGCCATCACATCATGTGACGGAACAACCGCTCGAAACGAAGGAATAGCCTTCTTTGAAAGATGCAATACCGTTGTCCCTGATGTGTGAGCATATGTGTAGTCTGCGAATCTCTCGGTGCTACAAAGGAGGTAAAGGAATTCACGATTAACTCTTCCGCTACTTGGACGCATGATCATAGCATCAAGCGATGCGACAAGTTTGGTATAGTGAGGGCTTGGTTGAACTATTGCCGGCTTACCTATAACCTCAGCCGCTTGCGTAACGTCCGTACACGCTAGGACTACATCTCCCGGCTCAATTACTTGTTCGTCCCTAAATCTTCCAATATAAGGCTTCAGGCCATCATACCGATAGCCGCCACCGCGTCTGAACGACTTAAGTGTGACCAAAGCGGTATCGGAATTGTGAAGGTCGCGACTTCTATATGAACGCCCTCCTGTGAATGTTGCTATATCGCCTAGATCTTTCACCCCCCCCCCCGCCGGCCCCGACCCCCGCCCCGCAGCCCCCCCCCCCGCCGGGCGCCAGAGCGACACCGCCGCCCGCCACCCCCCCCGCGCCGCCCCGC
>VXNZ01000030.1 GCA_009840355.1 Chloroflexota bacterium | reverse complement strand
ATTCTGCCCTCGGTCGTCTCGTTGACGGTTACCGTGCCGTCAATCTGTGATAGCACGGCTTCGCCCTTCGGCACGCGCGCCTCGAACAGCTCGTTCACGCGCGGCAGACCGCTCGTGATGTCGGAGCCGGCGATGCCGCCGGTGTGGAATGTGCGCATGGTGAGCTGCGTGCCGGGCTCGCCGATGCTCTGCGCGGCGATGATGCCCACCGCCTCTCCGATCATAATCGGCTTCCAAGTGGCGAGCGACAGACCGTAGCACATGCGGCACAGCCCGCGTTCCGCTTCGCAGCGTATTGGCGAGCGCACAGTTACGCACACCACACCGGCTTCCGGGCCTTCTTCGCCGTCTTCGACTTTCGCCAGCGCCTCTATCCGCTGCAACACTTCGAGTGTCAGCAGTTCGTTGCGCTCGACGATAATCTCGCCGGTGTTCGGGTCGGCGAATGCTTCCGCGGCGTAGCGGCTCTTCGCCCTGTCTATGAACGGGGGCAGTTGGCGCTCCTGATGCGACGGCGGAGGTGGCGGGTTCACCGCAATCTGCAAGCCTTCAAGGGTGCCGCAATCCTCTTCAAGGATGATGAGCTCCTGCGCCACATCGATGAGGCGGCGCGTCATGTAGCCGCTGTCCGCAGTTCTGAGCGCCGTGTCGGTCAAGCCCTTGCGCGCGCCGTGCGTGGAGATGAAGTACTCCAGCACGCTGAGCCCTTCGCGGAAGCTCGACTTGATGGGGCGTTCGATGATGCGACCGTGCGGGTCGGACATCAAGCCGCGCATGCCAGCCATCTGCTTAATCTGCGCGATGTTACCCTTTGCGCCCGAAGTCGCCATCATGTACAAGCCGATGCCGGCGTTGCCCATCGTGGACCGGCTGCCGCCGCCGTACTTGTTCAGGTTGTTCTCGACGGCTGCGGTGAGGTCGTTGTTCGCCTCCGTCCAGATGTTCACCGTGCCCTGGTAGCGGTCGTCGTCCGTTACCAGACCGTCCATATACATATCGTCCAGCTCTGCGATTTGGCTTTCTGCGTTGACGATGATGTTCTGCTTCTCGGTCGGCACTTCCACATCGCTGATTGCGATGGTGATGCCGGACTTTGACGCGTAGTGGAAACCCATGTCCTTGATGTTGTCCAAGGCTTCCGCAGTGCCTTCGTTGCCCAGGACGTCGTGCGCCTGCGAAGTAATTTCGTTCAGCATTCGCCGGTCGATGACAACATTGAAGTAGCCCAGTTCGTCCGGCAGTGCGTCGTTGAAGATGATGCGCCCTGCGGTCGTCTCCAGCCAGTCTTCGCCGGATTCACTCGCGGCGTCGTTGCGCACTTTGACCAGCGCGCGCAGGTCGAGCTGGCCGAGTTCGTAAGCAAGCCGCGCGTCGTCGATGTCTGCGAATTCACGACCTTCGCCGCGCGCGCCTTCGAGCGCCTGCGTCATGTAGAAGCAGCCTAGCACCATGTCCAGCGTGGGCGAAACGATGGGTTCGCCGGAGCTTGGCGCGAGCATGTTGTTTGTGCTCAGCATCATGCGCTTGGCTTCCCAGACGGCTTCCTTGGATAGCGGCACGTGCACAGCCATCTGGTCGCCGTCGAAGTCCGCGTTGAACGCTGTGGTTACGAGCGGGTGCAGGCGTATCGCGCTGCCTTCGATGAGCACCGGCTGGAACGCCTGGATGCCGAGCCTGTGCAGCGTTGGCGCACGGTTCAGCAGCACGGGGCGGTCCTTGACCACGCGCTCTAGGATGTCCCAGACTTCCGGGCGCTCGCTCTCGGCGAGGCGCTTGGCGCTCTTGATGTTGTGCGCGTAGCCGTTGATGACGAGCTTGTTCATCACGAACGGCTTGAACAGTTCGAGTGCCATCTTGCGCGGCAATCCGCACTCGTCCAGTTTCAGTTCCGGTCCGACGATGACGACGGAGCGGCCGCTGTAGTCCACGCGCTTGCCGAGCAAATTCTGGCGGAAACGCCCTTGCTTGCCGCGCAGCAGGTCGGACAGAGACTTTAGCTTGTGGTTGTGGCTGCCGGCGACTGCTCTGCCGCGCCTCCCGTTGTCCACGAGCGCGTCAACAGCCTCTTGGAGCATGCGCTTTTCGTTGCGCACGATGATTTCGGGCGCCATCAGATCGATGAGTCGCTTGAGCCGGTTGTTGCGGTTGATGACCCTACGATACAGGTCGTTCAGGTCGCTGGTGGCGAAGCGTCCGCCGTCCAGCTGCACCATCGGGCGCAGTTCGGGCGGCAGCACGGGTAGCATTGTGAAGATCATCCACTCGGGCTTATTCTCGCTCTTGCGGAACGCTTCAACGACGCGCAGGCGCTTGACCGCCTTCTTGTGCCGCTGGCCTGATGTGGTGCGGATTTCTTCCTGCAGTTCGTCGCGCATGACGTCGAGGTCGATGCCGCGTAGTAGTTCTAGGACTGCCTCTGCGCCCATGCCTGCCTCGAAGACTTCGCCGCAAGAATCGCGCAGGTCTCGGAAGCGGCTCTCGGTGAGCAGACCGCCCACTGCCAGCCCTTCCATGTCGTCTATCTGCTCTTGAATCTCGTCCGAGATGTCTTCCTTTTCGTCATCGAAGGCTAGGTTGAGCTGGCGAAGTTCTTCCTGCAGTTCGGCTATCCGCTCTTCGGTCAGGTCGTTATCCGCGGCGGCGTCGAGCTGCGTCTGGATTGCCTCTGTCTTTTCGAGCAGGCGCACTTCCATGCGATCCAGTTCGGCGTCGAGACCGTTTTGCAGGCGGTCAACTTCGTCGGCGACCAGTTCGTGGTCAACCTTGGTGATGAGATACTGCGCGAAGTACAGGACGCGGTCGAGGTTCTTGGGCGAGAGGTCGAGCATCAGCCCGAGCCGGCTTGGCGTGCCCTTGGAGAACCAGATGTGCGCGACGGGCGCGGCTAGTTGGATGTGTCCCATGCGCTCGCGTCGCACCTTTGCGCGCGCGATTTCCACGCCGCAGCGGTCGCAGATGATGCCGCGATGTCGTATCTTCTTGTACTTGCCGCAGTAGCACTCCCAGTCCTTTGTCGGACCGAATATGCGCTCGCAGAACAGCCCGTCCTTTTCGGGACGCAGCGTGCGGTAGTTGATGGTCTCCGGCTTGATGACCTCGCCGTAAGACCATAGGCGAATCTGCTCCGGTGAAGCGAGCGAGATTCTTATTGCGTTAAAGTCGTTGCCGCCTTGACCCATTTAGCACACTCCTGAATAGTTTGTCAGTGTGTCGGTGTATCGGTTTGTCCGTCCAACAGTGAGTTATCGCACTGCCGGCTCTCGATATAGGATTTTCATGTTCGCTATGTGCACCGAAGCATTCTTGATAGCGACGCCAACGGGTTCTAGGAACCCTTCATCCGGAAATTCTTCGTCAATCTGCCAGTACGCGACAAAATCGTCGTTCTTGGTTATGAGATCAGGTTTCGCGCATTTTTCGCCCAGCATCAGTGTGTCAGTCTTGGCGTCGTATCCTTTCTTGCCCAATGGCAGATATGCGGATGCACCTATAATCTCAATTCCTACGATGTCGTGCCCGTCTTCGGCGCCGACAAAAACGACAACTCCCGGCGCGGTAAGTATGTCAGACCCTCCAACATCAGGCGTTCCCGTGCTGAAGTAGAGGATATCTGCTTGAGGGTGAGTGTCATGGCTAACTCGCATCGCGCACCTCCAAGTTCTGATAGCGCTTGACAAAGTAACTTAGGTTGCCTTTGTTCCAATGCCCTGTAGCCGCATCGTCTGGGAATGCAGTGATGATGCGGCTGCCGTCCATGGATACCGCTACTCTGACTGTCTTCCCCAGTTGTGGCGCAAACGCCAGATAACACATACTTTGACGCCCTAGCGCATCGGTCTTGATTCCGCGAATGACCCAATTGTCAAGCACATGCTCGATTATCGCTGCCGTGATACCGTGATGCGGTTTGTCTATGGCATGCTGCGTGAGCTCTCGCGTTATGGCTCCTGATGTTATCGTCGCCGGCAGACGGTTTGAGCCGCCGCCGGCGATGTTTCCGTTTCTAGTCATCTCCTATTTGCGGCGCGGGTTCGGTTGGCGAGGGTGGGTCGAAGGCTGCGTTGGCGTCGGCGAAGCCCATTGCGCTTTCGTCCGGGAGGCGCGGCACATCGCTGAACATTTCGTCCATGTCCAGCGCGGGAGGGAACTCATCTAGCGCGCCGATGTCGCCATCGTAGTCGTCTAGCAGCATCTGGCTTGCCGGCTCGTGCATCAGCTCGACCGACATGCCTAGGCTTTGCAATTCCTTCATCAGCACATGGAACGACTCCGGTACGCCGGGCTGCGTTACGTTCTCGCCCTTGACGATTGCCTCGTAGGTCTTGACCCTGCCGATGACATCGTCAGATTTTAGCGTGAGCATTTCTTGCAGGTTGTTCGCGGCGCTGTACGCTTCGAGCGCCCAGACTTCCATTTCGCCGAAGCGCTGTCCGCCGAACTGCGCCTTGCCGCCCAACGGCTGCTGCGTTATCAGCGAGTACGGGCCGGTCGAGCGCGCGTGAATCTTGTCTTCGACGAGGTGGATGAGCTTCATCATGTAGATGTAGCCGACCGCGATGGGCTGGTCGAATGGCTCGCCGGTGCGCCCGTCGTACAGGATGGATTTGCCGAGTGTTGGTGCGGCGCGCTGTTCCTCGCGGTTCAGGCGCAGCGCCTCTTCCTTCATGTCGTCCAGCGTCATATCGGAGACATCGACGCGCACTTCTTCGCGCAGCCAAGTCTCTAGGCAGACGCGCGAAGCCTCGCCCGGCGCCTGCTCCATGAATATCCTGTCGAAGCTGTAGTTGCGCTCTTCGAGCCAGTCGCGCACCTTGCCCAGATCGATGCTCTTCATGCCGTTCGCGTCGTTGGACGCCACATCTACGGCTTCCGCTTGGTCGATAATCCACGCCTGCGCGAGCGCGTCTTCGATGCCTGTGTCGGGCGCGCCGTCGAACACGGGCGTCACTGCCTTGAAGCCCATATTGTGCGCCGCCCAGCCGAGATGCGTTTCCAGCACCTGCCCAAGGTTCATGCGCGATGGCACGCCAATCGGGTTGAGGATGATGTCAACGGGCGTGCCGTCCGGCAGGAATGGCATATCTTCTTCGGGCATAATCTTGGCGACCACGCCCTTGTTGCCGTGCCGTCCCGCCATCTTGTCGCCTTCGGTAATCTTGCGCGTTTGGGCAATCCACAGGCGCACCATCTTGTTCACGCCCGGGGAAAGCTCGTCCTTATCGACACGGTTCAGCACCTTGACGCCGATGACCTTGCCGCGTTCGCCGTGCGGCACACGCAGCGAGGTGTCCTTCACATCGCGCGCCTTCTCGCCGAATATCGCGCGCAGGAGCTTTTCTTCCGCGCTGAGCTCGGTCTCGCCCTTGGGCGTAATCTTGCCGACGAGAATGTCGCCGGTCTTGATTTCCGCGCCAACGCGGATTATGCCTTCTTCGTCTAGGTCGCGCAGGCTGTCCTCGCCCACATTGGGGATGTCCCGCGTGATTTCTTCGGGACCCAGCTTCGTGTCGCGCGCTTCGACTTCGTGCTTTTCTATGTGTATCGAGGTGAACTTATCGTCCTTCACCAACTTGCGGCTCAGGATGATGGCGTCTTCAAAGTTGTAGCCTTCCCAGCTCATGAACGCGACCAGCACGTTCTGCCCGAGCGCGAGTTCTCCGCCGCCGGTGGACGAGCTGTCCGCGAGCACCTGTCCGGCGCGCACGACATCGCCCTTGTTGACGATGGAGCGCTGGTTGATGCAGGTGCCTTGGTTGCTGCGCAGGAACTTCAGCAGTCTGTGCGGGTGCATTTCGCCGTTTTCGTCCACGACGCAGATTCGCTCGCCGGTAACCTCCGTTACGATGCCGTTGACAGTGGAGATTATGACCTGTCCACTGTCTCGCGCTACGCGGCTTTCCATGCCGGTGCGCACAAGCGGCGATTCGGGCTTGAGCAGCGGCACAGCCTGCCGTTGCATGTTCGATCCCATCAGTGCCCTGTTGGCGTCGTCGTGTTCGAGGAACGGGATGAGCGCGGTGGAAACGCTGACCAGCTGCATCGGCGACACATCCATGTACGCGACATCCTGCGGGCGTTCCAGCCCGACACCTTCGCCGCGCCGTGTTTCGATGTACTCGGTGATGAACTGCCCCTTCTCATCGACGGGCGTGCTCGCCATGGCGATGTGCTTGCCCTCTTCGCCGTCCGCCGCGAGATACTCGACGGAGCCGGGCGCCATAGACACATACGGCTTCACCTTGACCTGTTGTTCCGGCAGCGAAGCCACACGCCGCAGATAACGGCTGTTGACAACCCTGCCCTCGGTCAGCAGTTTATTGCCGTCCAATCCCACCAAATCTTGCATAAGAGTGCGGCCCTCGATGTCCGGGTCGGTATTGCCGATTTCGGTCAGGATTTGGCGATACGGCGTTTCGATGAAGCCGAATTCGTTGGTGCGCGCGTATGTGGCGAGCGAGCCTAGAAGTCCGATGTTGGGACCTTCGGGCGTTTCGATTGGGCAGATGCGGCCATAGTGCGAGTGGTGCACGTCGCGCACGTCGAAGCCGGCGCGTTCGCGGGACAAGCCGCCGGGACCGAGCGCGGACAGCCTGCGCTTGTGCGTAAGCTCGGCGAGTGGGTTCGTCTGGTCCATGAACTGCGACAGCTGCGAGCCGCCGAAGAATTCGCGCACCGCCGCCACGACCGGGCGGATGTTTATGAGCGCCGCCGGCGTGGTCGTCGCGGGGTCGATTTGCGTGGTCATGCGCTCTTTTATGACGCGTTCCATTCGCAGCAGACCGACGCGCACCTGGTTCTGTATCAGCTCGCCGACTGCGCGGACGCGCCGATTGCCCAGATGGTCTATGTCGTCCGGCGTAACCTCGCCGTTGTTGATGCGAATCATCTGCTTCAGCAGCGTGATGATGTCGTCCGCTTCCAGCGTGCGGATGGTGTTGGTTTCGTCGCGCTTCAGGCTGCGGTTGAGCTTGTAGCGTCCCACGCGCCCGAGATCGTACCTGCGGTCGTTGTAGAACAGGTTCTTGATGAGATCTTTCGCGTTGTCCAAGCTTGTCGGCTCGCCGGGACGCAGCCTGCGGTAGAACTCCAGCAGCGCCTCTTCTTCGTTCGTAACCGCGCCGTCGCGGTCGATGGTCGTGCGGATATATTCGTGCTCCGGGTTCGTGTCCACATCGGCGAACATGTCGATAAGCTCTTCGTTCGTGGCATAGCCCATCGCTCGCAGCAATGTGCTGACGGGCGTCTTGCGCTTGCGATCTACCTTGACCGATATGACATCGCGGGATGAAGTCTCGAATTCCATCCACGCGCCGCGATACGGTATCAGTTTGGCGGAAGCGAGACCGCGGCCGGTGTTAGTGTCGGGCGTAGTGGTGAAGTACACGCCCGGCGAGCGCACGAGCTGGCTGACGACGACGCGCTCTGCGCCGTTGATGACGAAGGTGCCGTTGCTGGTCATCAGCGGGATGTCGCCGATGAACAGGGTTTGTTCTTTAATCTCGCCATGTCCGGTGCCGCTTGCCTTGATTTCCAGCGTAACTGTTACATACAGCGGCGCGGAGTATGTAACTTCCTTCTCGCGGCATTCTTCTTCGGTGAACTTGGGCTCTTCAAAGTAGTGGTCGCCAAGCGAGAGCTCGAATCGCGCTCCGGGCGAGTCTTCTATCGGCGAAATCTCCTCGAACAAGTCCTTCAAGCCATCGTTCTTAAACCACTCGAACGAGTCGATTTGCACCTGAATCAGGTTCGGCACATCGAGCACGGTGGAAGTCGCCGCGTACGAGCGCGTGCCATCGGCGGAGTTGCCGTTGGCGAGCGTCGTGGCGGAATGAAAGTTGGCTGCGGACTTCTCAATAGATAGGGTCATACACTCACACTCCTGAGCAAGGTGATGGTGATGGCGATGGCTAGATAGCGATGGCTATGTGGCTATGGATAGCGATGTTGATGCTGCGCTTGGCGACTAGAAAAGGCGAGCAGTCGTCAATGGCAGGTGCGATGCGCGCAGGTGCGCCGGTACGAAACGGAGAAATCGTGTGAAATAAAAAAGGGCGCACCTCGACCGGGGTGATATGTCTGCAATCGAGAATGCGCGATGGTAAGAAAGTACATATTTAGACTATCATACAACATTACCCGCTATGATTGTGTTTGTCAAGTCTTTTTTGAGCGCGTGTCAAGCGGATTTTGGGCGGGGAATTGCGCGGCTGCGGGCTTGTAGTATGGCGGCGGGGCTGAGTGATGGGATGGGGTGGGTGTTTTCCGTGGCGCACTAGCGTTTTTGTTCGCATGTGTGGTAGGATGCGCTCTGTAGGGACTATTTGGACGACGGGAGGGCAATATGTCGGCGTTCTACCTTGAGATCGCGAAGGGCGATCCCATATAGTCGCCGCAACTCACCGAAGGAAGGTCAGTGTGATGCTGAGCAGCCGACAACTTGAACCTATTCTGCCCTACCCGTCGCGGCAGTCGGTTATGGACTTATTCCTTGCCACTATTGAACGAAGTATTGTCGCGGACTCACTTGACGATTGGGACGAAGGCGAGCCCCTTTTTCTGCAAGGCAACGATGCGGAATCGACAGCCGCTTTCCAAGAAAACTTTCAGGTTGCAATCAATAATGCTGAACCGTCGCTGTGGCTGCTGCGAGACTTGAAAGAATTCGAGCAGACGCTGGTAACGGGTATGATAGAGGATTTAGAGGCTACGCAGGAAGGACGCGACTTTCTCGCAAATTTGCGGTCAATCGCCGTTTCTCGCGCAAGGGCAAGCAGCAATCAGGAGCAGGACACGGATGATGCCGAATAACAGCCCTGTCCTGCGTTCTCGTGGTTCGGACAGGCTGACCACAAGCGAAAACAAAGCACTCTCTTGACCAGACAAATGGAAACGCTATCTTGTATCTTGGTATCTTTCGAGGGGTAGATCAGATATTCGGCAGTATGGTAGGATGCAGTTTGTCGAGCGTTGCAGTAAAGACACACTGGGAATGATCAATGCCAAGAATTACTCAATGGAGGCAAGTCGTATCCGCGCTCAAACAGCTGGGTGGCATTGCTACATTGTCGCAGTTGACTCGCACCCTACTTTCTCCGGGTGGAGACGCCACGCATTGGGGAACCAGAACTCCTGAAGCGACTATACGGCGCATTGTGCGAAACACGCCTGGTCATATCCATCCATTGAAACCGGGCTTGTACTGCCTTAAAGAATTAACGTCGAAGTATGAGGAAGAGTACAGCCTTCCGGATGAAGGCGATATTCCGCCTGAAGTAGAAGAGCGCAACCACTGGTATTATCAAGGCTTGCTAGTTGAACTCGGTAAGGCGCGAAACTACAAAACCTATGTACCAGCGCAAGACAAAAATCGGACTTTCGGCAATCAGAAACTTGGTGATGTCTGCGATATGACGAGGTTGCCGAATTTCGGCTACCAAAGTTTTATCCGTAGAGCTAGGACGGTGGATGTAATCTGGTTCAACAGGCGCGATATGCCGGCGAAGATGTTCGAGGTCGAAATGTCCACCGATATGCTGAACTCACTGACCAAGTTCAACGAACTACGCGATTTCTATACGCAACTCAAAATCGTTGCGCCCGCTCCGCGCCATGCTCACTTCGCAGACAGAATCGAAATGGACACCTTCCACGAAATCCGCGGGCGCGTGAAATTCATGGGCACAGATGCGCTAGAGAAGAAATATATTACAGGGAGATGGTGAAATGACCACAGGCGTCAACGACCGCCCCAGGTACTCCTGTACTATATGCGGCAGCGACGAAGTCAGAGGCGATTTCGACACATGCCCCGTTTTCAGAGCAGAAGGCGAGAGGATACCGTTCAGCAGAAGCGATATACCAATGGCACGGCGCGCGCCCACATCGACGAAGAACAGCGCAAGCTACTTGAAAAGAAGGCGAAGTACCAAACGCAGCGCTCAGCAAACGAGGTGGCATGATGGAGTTTCAAAGCAGCGTCATCGGCGAACTTGCTGGCGGTAAAGGTTATCATCAGCGCGCAAAATCGTATGGCAAACGAGCGTGGGAAGTGCGCGGCGAGCATGTGGATGTCGTCTATTGGGATGCTGGCAATGGTTGGGCGTCCGTCATATCAGTCATTCCTCACAACGGGCGTAAAGCGCAGGCGCAACAATTTTGGAATGCGCTTATGCAGTATGAGGATCAATAGGGAGGACGACACATGGACTTGGGAATACAGGGCAAGGTCGCGCTGGTTACGGGCGGCAGCCGCGGGCTGGGCAGGGTCGCGGCGCTTTCGCTGGCGCGCGAGGGCGTTAATGTCGCCATCTGCGGCAGGACGCAATCGACACTCGACGGCACGGTGGCGGAAATCGAGGCGCTCGGAGTGCGCGGGCAGGGCGTGGTCGCGGATGTGTCGAACCCGGAGGCGATGCCGGCGCTGAATCAGGCGGTCGTGGACGGGCTGGGCGCAATCGATATTCTGGTGAACAACGCCGGCGGCTCGCGCGCCCGTGAGGACCTCGCCGACTTGCCGCTTGACGACTTCAAGGCGGCGTTCGACTTGAACCTATTTGGAGGATTCCAGCTGATGCGCGAAGTCATCCCGCACATGCGCGCGCAGAAGTGGGGACGCATCATCAACATCGCGTCTATCTACGGCAGAGAGTACGGTGGCAACTTGGCGTACATGTCGGCGAAGGCGGCGCTCATCGGCGCGACGAAGCACGCGGCGCTGAGCCTTGTAACGGACGGCGTTCTGGTGAACAGCATCGCGCCCGGCTCCATCGAACATCCTGAAGGCTCGTGGGAGCGTTTCCAGAATGAGAACCCGCCGGAAGTTGTTGCAGACTTCATATCGCGCAACTTGCCTCTGGGCAGGTTCGGCTGGCCCGAGCCGGTCGGCGACTTGGTGGCGTTCCTAGCGTCCCAGCGCGCGGACTTGATTACGGGGTCGTGCATCGTGGTGGACGGCGGGCAAAGCTACTCGATGATATAGAGGTGGCGTAGGAGTGCCTGCCCGGCGCGGCGCATATTACCCGTTAGAGGCGGGGACGGCAATCCTCGCTACGCCTTGCGCGGAGGGCGTCCACGCGATAATCTTGTTTGGGCTGTGATGGGATGCGGGATGATGGCGTTTATGAATCGTTTTTGCGCGGCGGTCATCCTATTTGTTGCAGACCGATTTATAGGAGTGGCGCGGGACGTCTATGAACAACGATGCTATGCAGCAGGGGAAGGCTGCGTTGCCGGACGCTGATGTCGGGCAGGCTGGTTTTGGCGCGCTTTCGCGGCGGTTGGGCAGCGGTGTTGGCAGCTTGGCGGGCGTTAGTTTGCTGCTTTGGGAGCTGATTGCCTACGGTGCGCTGCTTGCCGGGTCTGCGGTGATGCGGCTGTGGGATCTGGGCTTTCGCGCGGTACATCACGACGAAAGCTTGCATTCGTACTACTCTTGGCAGCTCGCGCAGGGCAGCGGCTTTCGGCACGACCCGCTGATGCACGGGCCATTTCAGTTCGAGGCGACGGCGGCGATATTCTTCATCTTCGGCGACAGCGACTACACTTCACGGCTGTTGTATGCGGTCGCGGGCATCGCGCTTGTTGCTCTGCCGCTGTTCTTCCGTAGCAGACTCGGCAGGCTCGGCGCGCTGTTCACATCGGTGATGCTCGCGTTCTCGCCGGCGCTTCTGTACTTCAGCCGCTTCGCGCGCAACGACATCCTGATGGCGGTTTGGGTGCTCGGGCTGGTCATCTGCATGTGGCGGTACATCGACGCGGACAGCAAGGGCGAAGGCAAGAACCGCTACATCTACATCGCGGCGGCGCTGCTGGCGCTCGCGTTCGCAAGCAAGGAAACATCGTACCTCATCACCGCGCTGCTTGGGCTGTTCTTGGCGCTGTGGTTGCTGTTCATGAACGCGCCGCGCATACTGCGAAACGCGGACATACGCATCGGCGAGACTACGACCTTGGCAGCAATCGGGCGCATCGTGTCGGCGGCGTGGAGTCGGCGCGTGCCGCTGCCGTCGCTGCGAGGTCCGGCGGCATTCTTGCTCATTCTCATCACGCTCACCCTGCCGATGTGGTCTGCGGCTATCGGCATATTGCAGGAGACACCGCTGCTGAACTGGTCGAACCTCACATTCGTGACGCAAGACGGCGGCGCGAATGTCGGCTCGCCCGTTGGCGGCGCGATACTGCTCGCATCGCTGCTGATGGTGACGCTGATGGGCGTGTCGGTCGCGACGGGCTTCTTTTGGGACCATGAAGTGTGGCTGATAGCGGCGGCGATATTCTACGCCGTCTGGGTGCTGACATACACCACTTTCTTCACCAACATGGGCGGCATCGAGTCGGGAATGTGGCGCGGGCTGGGCTACTGGATAGCGCAGCAGGATGTCGCGCGCGGCAATCAGCCGTGGTATTACTACCTAGTCATCACGCCGCTGTACGAATTTTTGCCGCTTGCGCTGTCGGTGGCTGCGGCAGTCTATTACGCGGTGAAACGACGGACGGACGCGTTCACGCTGTTCCTGTTGTACTGGTGCGGGATGACGCTGCTGCTGTTCACCATCGCCAGCGAGAAGATGCCGTGGCTGCTGGTGAACATCACGCTGCCGCTCATCGTGCTAGCGGGCAAGTTCCTGGGCGATATTGTGTCCAGCGTCGATTGGCGCAAGTTGGTTAGTCCGGAAGGTGCGATTGTCGTCGTGGGCACGCCAATCCTGATGGTGGCGGTGGTGATGCTCGCGCTCGCGGGAACGGGCGACGGCGGCGGGAACGGGCTTGCGGTCGCTATCGCATCCGCGCTTGCGTGCGCCGCGATTTTGGGCGTGGGAGTGTACATTTCGCGGCAAATCAAACCGTCGCAGATGGCGAAGATAGCGGCGATACCGGCGGTCGTCGTGTTGCTGGCGCTGACGGTGCGCGCGTCCGGAATGGCGGCGTATAGCCACGGCGATGTGCCGGTGGAAATGCTGGTGTACACACAGACATCGCCGGACATTCGACTGCTCGCTGACGAAATATACCGCGCGGACGGGTTCGCAGGCGCGGACAACGGTATTGCCATCGATGTGGACGATACAAGCGGGTTCACCTGGCCCTGGGCGTGGTATCTGCGCCACAGCGACGAATACTACGCGTCGTACCGCACCATAAACGAGGATGCGGCATCGAACGACACGCCCGACGGCGAGGTCGTGATTGTTCATTACGATAACGAGAACACGGTCGCGCCGATGCTAGAAGAGGCATACGGCGAGGGGCAACGGATAAAGCACCGCTGGTGGTTCCCTGAACATACTTATCGCAACATAACGCCATCGCGGTTTGTAAGCGGCATAACCGACCGCGAGACATGGCGCAGCGTGGTGGATTACTGGCTCAACCGGGAAGGTGTGCGCCACAACATCGGCAGCGAAGACGCCTATGTATTCTTCGCCCCGGACTTCCCGCAGGATTACCAGCCGATTGCGGCGACGGAGTGATGATACTTAACCCGATGCGCAGAATGGGCAGGACGATATGCTATCAATTCATCCTGTGTATCCTGTATATCGATGCTTGGTTAAGCGTTATCCGATGTCGTCTAGGAACGCAAGGATTGCGTCAGCTAGCTCGCGCGGTTTGTGGTAGCCGATGTCGTGGACGGTTTCGGGTATCCAGTGGACGCGGCAGTTGGGGATGTTTTCGGCGGCTAGGTTTACCATGCGGCGGCGGGATACGGCGAAGTCAGAGTTGGCGCGGTCTGGGGATGGTCCGGCGGGCACTATCATTGATGGGCACTTGATGCGGCGCCAGGCGTCGGATGCGGGGTCGTCCCACATTGCACGGATGACTTGCGCCTGATTTTGCGGGCGCAGGATGTCGTATATCTGCCCGTCTGCTTCATAGACCATCGTCTGCACGATACGCTCGATTTCGTCGTTCCAACACATGGCGAGCTGACCTTGCATCCGCGCGATAAACTCGGCGCGCGTGCCGGATACATCGCGCGGCGATAGGCGCTGGCTGAACGCTTCCCATGTCGCGCCGGGTATCATCTGCGGGCTGAAGAATCCGCCGTCTATCATCACAAGCGCCGCCACACGATCAGGATAATGCGCTGCCGTGGCGACCGCGACATTGCCGCCCCACGAATGGCCGAACACTATCGCCTTTTCGATGCCGAGCAAATCGAGCAAGCCCACCGCGTCCGACGCGACCGAGTGCCAGCCGTAGCCGTTCGACGCCTGCGTCGTCTGCCCGTGCCCGCGCTGGTCGGGCGCGACGATGCGGTAGCGGTCTCGCAGCAGTGGCGCAATGATGTCGTACCAGTGCGCCGACGATGCCAAACCGTGCAGCGCGAGAATCGGAGGGCCGTCTCCGTGCCAGTCTAGGTAGCGCATTCGCAAATCGCGCACATTCGCCCAGTGTTCCGTAGGCGCCATTGTCATACTATCTCCTATTCGTATCCGTCATAGCCATACCGCCCATCCTCTATCTTTCCTGTCCATCCTGTTAAGTTACCAAGTTTGGCGGCGTGCCGGTCGCCCGGTACTTGCGAATTATGCGCACCGTTTCGTCTGCTATTGCACGTTGCGCCTCCGATGTTTGTCCGCCTATGTGATGTGTGCCGATGACGCCGTCCAGCGCGAACAACGGATTGTCGATGCTGCCCGTGCCAGACGGCGGCTCGCCTTCGAACACATCCAGCCCAGCCTTGATGCCGCGCTCTCGCACCGCCCAAGCCAGCGCTGCTTCGTCAACGACCTCTGCGCGCGATGTGTTGATGAATATCGCGCCTTCTCGCATCGCGGCGAAGAAGTCGCGTCCCGCCATTTGCCGAGTGTCGTCGTTCAGCGAGACATGCACGCTCACGATGTCCGCCGACTGCGCCACATCTGCGGGCGTTTCCTTGCGCGCTATGCCGAGTTCGTCTGCCGTTTCGTCAGTGAGCGATCTGCTCCAGCCGGCAACGGACATGTCGAATGCTTTCGCTCGTGGAATCATCGCGCGGCCTATGCGTCCTAAGCCGACCAGTCCGAGCGTGCTGCCGGCGAGTCCGCGCGCGCTGCTGTACGCCGCCTTGCGCCACGCGCCGCGCTGCAGGTCTGCGACATTCGCCGCAATCTGCCTGTCCAGCGCGATTATCAGCCCAAATGCGATTTCGACGACGGCGTTGGAGTTTTTGCCCGGACAGTTGGCGACATATATGCCCATTGACTTCGCGGTTGCCACGTCTATGGTGTTGAATCCGGCGCCCGCGCGTATGACGAGTTTCAGCCGACCGGAGCGCAGCATATCGGCATCGACGCGCGTGCTGCGGACGACCAGCACATCGGCTTGTGTGTCCGCGATGGCGGCTGTGAGCGCGTCTCCGCGAGCGTCAGGCGTGTAGGCGACAGCGAAGCCGTCTGCCGCGAGTGTGGCGCGCGCATCGTCCGAGAAGCGGTCCGCGACCAGCACGCGCATCAGAAGCCCGCCCTCTTGTCGCACACATACAGGAACGGTTCGTTGCTCAGGAAGCGCCGCATATTCTCGCGGAAGACCTGCCGCCGACCTTCGTACATCTGCGGCGTCAGCGCGGACGCATGCGGCGATAGCACGACATTGTCCAAGTCCCACAGCGGGCTTTCCTGCGGCAGCGGCTCTATGGCGGTGGCATCGATGCCCGCGCCGGCGAGCCTGCCTTCGCGCAGCGCATCGGCGAGCGCGTCTTCGTCCACAATGCCTCCGCGCGATATGACGATGACATACGACGACGGTTTCATCAGCCCGATGCGGCGGCGGTCTATCAGCCCGCGCGATTCTGCGGTGAGCGGCGCGGTGACCACGAACCAGTCGCACATCGCCATCAGCTCGTCGAGCCTTTCGAGTCCCCAGACTTCCTTGACCTGCGGCGGCGGCGTAACCGGATTGATGTCCACTGCGTACACATCCATGTCGAAGCCGTATGCGCGCCGGGCGACCGCGCTTCCGATATCGCCGAGCGCGAGAATGCCCATAGTGCCGCCGGACAGTTCCACGAACGAGTGCGAGTATCTGTCCGCGTCCCACTGTCTCAGGCGTTGGTCTTCCGCCATCTGCCTGCCGCGGTGCGACAGCGATAGCATCATCCAAAGCACATGGTCTGCCATCGGGTTGGCGTGCGGACCGCGCGCGTTGGTGAGCACGACATCGCTGTCGGCGAGCGCGGGCAGTTCCGCCATAATCTTGTCTATGCCGGTGCCGGGGCAGTGTATCCAGCGCAGCTTGGCGGCGGCGGACACGACTTCAGGGCTGTCGGGCCAGCCGCAGATAACATCGGCGTCCGCGACTTCTCGCAGCTGCTCCTCAAGGCTTATCGCGGTATGGAACTCCACTTGCGGGAACTCGGATTGCAGCTGCTCGACAAAGCCTTCGCCCAGGTGGGCATTGGTCATTAGCACTTTCATGGGAGGCTCCGTGTATTAGTCTTTCAGTCGGTCAGTTTGTCGGTTCTTCAGTGCAGTCGTGGTTGGGACTTGTGCCTATTGCAGCCTTCGCACGGCATTTCTGTATGCGAAAAACCTCGCGCTGCGGATGTCAGGCGAGGTTTCGTGGCGCTTCATGATGCCCATTCTGCCCAGTCTGGGTGAAGGCTTGGATGCGAACAGGTTGGGATTGTGAATGGGCGTGCTTGGCTAGGCGTCCGTGCGCTCGTCTGCGGGCGTGAAGATTGAGCCTTTGGGGAATTGAGGATACTGCGAGGTCTTGCGCTTGACCACCCTGCTGCCAATGGCATTGAGCGCGACCACTCCCGCGATACCCGCCGGAATGCCCAAGAGAAAGTGCCTGCGCGAAATCCGCCGCTGTTCCTTGTTGTCGTCCATGCTGTGTCTGCCCTTTCGCGTGTGTGCGTGTTGATGGTTGTGTGTGCTTGAATCTGTGTGTGCCAAGTCTGCGGCCGCGTGCAATTCGCTGCCGGTATTATTTGCTGACTTTGCGCTGACTTTGCGGCAATCATTATACTCAACGGCGCGCTCTTGGGGCAAGTTGTGGGCAGCGCGTATAAGCAATATCTGCCATAAGCAAAGCACAATTAGCAATTATGTCTGTTATCCTATTCGCAACAGGCTGGAGCTTTACTGCGATGCTGTAATACTAAACGCCGCTAGAACAACGGAGGCAGCCAGGATGAATATGCCGCTTAGTGGAATACGGGTGCTTGACTTGTGCATCATTCTCGCGGGGCCGACTTGCGGCAGAACGCTTGCGGAGTATGGCGCGGAGGTCATTAAGATTGACAGCTGGCTTCGACCGCCGTCCGACCGCCAGCTCTCCGATGTGGGCAGGGGCAAGCGCAGCATCTGCCTCGACATCACTAAGCCGGAAGGGCTTGAAGTCTTTCTGCGGCTGGTTGATACCGCCGATGTCGTGCTGGGCGGATTCCGCAAAGGCGTCGCAGAGCGTCTGGGAATCGGCTATGAGCAGCTTCGCGAGCGCAAGCCGGACATCGTGTATCTCGCCATCAACGCGTTCGGGCAGGATGGCGATTGGGCGAATCGCCCGGGCTACGAGCAGAACGCGCAGGCGGCGACCGGCGTGCAGGTTCGCAATGGCGGACGCGGCGAAAAGCCCATCCACTCGCCCTATACCTTCAACGACTACGGCACAGGGTTGATGGGCGCGTACGCCGTGATGCTTGCACTGCTGCACCGGCGGCGCACGGGCAAGGGGCAGTTCGTGCACACATCGCTGGCGCAGACAGGGTCCACATTCTCGTCTCCGTTTCTCATCGACCACGACGGCTACGAGCGCAACGAAGCCGAGGGACTGGACGCGCGCGGGTCAAACGCGCTCAACGGGTTGTACGAAGCGGCGGACGGCTGGCTTGTCATCGCTGATGCAGGTTGGGACGCGCTGATGAATATGCCCGCGTTCGAGCATCTGTCAGCGCGGGATGAGTTTGCCACTGACGCGCTGCGAACGCAGAACGACGCCGCGCTGTGCGAAGAACTTGGCGCGGTATTCCTCACGCGAACTGTCGCGGACTGGCTGAACGACCTAAGCGCCGCCGGTATTGACGCGGCGCGCAACGACGACATCGACCGCATCCTAAACGACGACTATCCGCGAGAGCGCGGACTTATCGTCAATGAAGATGTCGCAGGGCTAGGGCAAGTTACGCACGCCGGAGTCGCGCCGCGCCTAAGCAAGACGCAACCAATGCTAGGCACAACGCCCACATTTGGCGAGGAGACGGAGGCGGTGCTTCTGGAGTTGGGATATGAAGTGGATGAGATAGACTCGCTGCGGGCGGGCGGCGTGATACCGCCGTTGGAATAGGCTAGGCGATGTGTCCGTTGTCGTTAGTCAGCCATTGACGCGAGGGCTTTCGAGCGCTCTTCAGGCTCGCCTATTCCCCATCGTGCGGGAAATCCATGCCGATATGCCCTTGCCGCTCGAACTCTGCGTACTCTTTGTCGCTCACGCCCAGCACCTTCTTATAGACATACTCGTTGTCCGCGCCTAGTTGGACCGGACCGCTGCGTATTGTTATGGGCATGTCAGACATCTTGTAGGGCGCGCCCACGTACAGGTGCGAGCCGTCCACGTCTTCGTGATACACCTCCTCGAACATGCCGCGTTCTTGCAGGTGCGGGTCGGCGAAGGCGTCTTTCTGGTCCATAACGGGACCGGCGGCGATGCCTACCGCCTGCAGGCAGTGCATCACTTCGTAGTGGTCGTGCCGGCGTGTCCAATCGGCGATGTGCGCGTCCATCGCGCGCTGGTTTTCGTAGCGGGCTGAGTGCGTGGCGAATCGGTCGTCGTCCGTCCATGCGGGGCTGCCTATGGCGTTGCGGAACGCCGCCCAGTTGTCATCGTCGTACAGCGTGATGTTCACCCAGCGGTCGTCGCCGGCGCACGGATAGCAACCCTGAACGGCGCTCGTGTGGCGGTTGCCTATCGTGCCGCTGTCGCGACCGTTCATCGCGTAGTCCATGAAGAATTGTCCGGTGTAGGAGATCATGTTCTCCGCCTGCGCCAGTTCGATAAGCTGCCCCTTGCCGGTGCGCTTGCGGAAGTGCAGGGCGGCGAGCATGGCGAACGCTCCCTGCGCGCCGCCCGCAGCGTCCGCAGCGTACACATTAGTGCTGGACGACTGGTCCATATCTTCGTATCCGCGCACGATGGTGTGTCCGATGACGCCCTCCATGTGGACGCCTAGCGAGCGGAAGTTGCGATACGCGCCGGTGTTGCCGTATGCGGGCATGCGCAGCATCACAATGCGGGGATTAATGTCGCGCATCATCTCGTACGATATGCCGAGTTTGTCCATCGTCTCGGTGACATTGTTCTCCACGAAGGCGTCGCTGACGGCAACCAGACGCTTGAATATATCCATGCCGGATGGCTGCGTGAGATCGACTGTGATGCCGAGTTTATTGCGCCCGTGCGCGTTGAACAGCGGGTAGCGATTCCAAGGGCGCTTGCCGGGTTCGCGTCCGGGCATCGCCGCGACGAACGCCGGCAGCCCTTCGATGACTTCCTTTGGCGGATACGGGATGTATCCGCGCGTGATGGGCGGCAGCCGCTTGATCGATTCTAAGCGTATGACCTCCGCGCCTAAGTCGGCGAGCAGCGTGGCGCAGTAAGTGCCCGCCCAGACGACGGTCATATCCAATATGCGAATGCCTTCGAGCGGCAGTTTTTTGTGGTCTGCCATTTTCACCCCTTGTAACCTTCCCCCATCCAATCACCTTCCCCTATCCAATCATTTTGTGTGAGCCTCTCAAATGACGCCCTGCCGCCGCAACTGTTCGATGTCGTCTTTTGCGTAGCCTAGCGCGGTGAGCACTTCTTCCGTGTGCTCACCAAGCAGGGGGGCGGGGCGGCGAACTGACCAGGGCGATTCTTGCATTATGAAGGGACGGCCCGGGTATAGCAGGCTGCCGGCGGCGGGATGATCGATTTCAGCGAAGGCGCCGCGACTTTGGATTCCCGTGTCGTTGATTAGGTCGGACGCGGCGTTAATGGGGGCGCTCAGCACGCCGGCTTCTTGTGCCGCTTGCCAGATTTCGCGCTTTGTGCGCTCGAGGCACCAAGGGATGAAGTATGCGCTGAATTCGTCTTTAAGCTCCGGGTCGTACTGTGCTTCGGGCGCGTACCAGCGTTCGTCTAGCAGTTCGTCGGGCGCGCCCATCATCGCCACTACGCGGTCGAAATAGTTGCGCCCGCCCGCAATCTGCACATAGCCGTCTTGGCAGATGAACACGCCGTTGGGGTAACCGCCCGCTGTGGCTGTCGCGCTGCGCTTAGAGATTTCGCCATTGTACTGGTACGCGAGCAGCATGCTCATGCGGCGGTCTATCGTGCCGACCTGCGTCTCCATCAGCGACACATCCACATGCTGGCTGCCAATCGCGAAGACCGCTCCCATCGTGGCTGTAGCTGCTATTGCGCCCGCCTGATACAGCACCACGTTCTCGCCGAGTTTCAGCGGCTCACGGTCTTCCAGCCCGGTGGAATACATCTCGCCGCCCATGCCGTATATCATCAAGTCCGATGACCGGAAATCGCGGTACGGGCCGGTCTGCCCGAAGTTGGATATGGATGTTACGACAATCTGCGGATTGATGGCGCGCAGCGCGGCGTAGTCCAGCCCGTATGCCGCCATCTGCCCCGGACGAAAGCTCTCCACGACCACATCGACATTTTTGACCAGCCGCTTGATGATGTCCTGCGCCTGCTGCGACTTCAGATTGAGCGTGATGCTGCGCTTGTTCGTGTTGAGGTGCAGGAAAGTGCCACTCTTTTCGATGTGCGGCACATCGCCGGGGAACGGGCCCATGCGGCGCGCGCCATCGCCGATTTCGGGGCGTTCGACCTTCAACACATCGGCGCCGTAGTCCGCCAGCAACTTGGTCGTGTACGGTCCGGCGATGTAGTGCGTGAAGTCCAGCACGCGCAGGTCGGACAGCGCGCCGTCATATCGCATTTCGGATTCTGCCTGCAAGACGCACCTCTGATAAATACCGGATTTACTCGGTGCATAGTCTATCGCAGACATGCGAAATATAACAGGATGAACGGGATAGACAGGATGTATAGGATGTGGGGCATGGTGATTTTCCTGTTTGCTGGACTAATGCTCGGAGGATTGGATACACTCTTGTTTGAACATTGGACAAAATTAGATACGGAGTAGGCAGCACAACATGACAACTACGGATAATAACGAAGAACAATTTTCGCGTGGTATGGTGGTTATAGCGCATGCCGACGACGCAGAATACGGCTGCTCCGGCACGGTGGCGAAGCTTTGCGCCGAGGGCTGGGAAATGGTGTATGTGATGTGCACGGACGGCAGCAAGGGCAGCAGCGACCGCGAAATCACGCAGGCGGAACTCGCCGCAATTCGCCGCCAAGAGCAGATTAACGCGGGCAAGGTGCTCGGTCTCAAGGATGTGGTGTTTCTAGACTACGAGGACAGCCTGCTGCAGCCCACGTTGGAGCTGCGCAAAGACATCACGCGCGAGATACGCCGCCACAAGCCTGATGTGCTCATCACGATGTACCCGATGCGCAACCTGGACGGCGGCTTTGGCGTCGGGCATCCCGACCACATCGCGGCGGGCGAAGCCGCGCTGCAAGCCGTATTCCCCACCGCGCGCGACCACATGACATTCCCCGACCTGCTAGAGGCAGGCTTCGAACCGCACAAAGTCGCCGAAGTTTGGATTATGGGTCATCCGGAGCCTGACTTGTTTGTGGATGTAACGCAGCACATGGACACTTCCATCAACGCGCTGATGGAGCATGTGTCACAGATGGACGGGCACGACGCGGCTTGGGCGCACGAGCGCATGGGCGCATGGAAGCGCGAACGCGGCAAGGGCATGGGCATTCAATTCGCCGAGGCGTTCAAGCGCATCAAATTCCGCCGCTGAGCGTAAGGGCAACCACAAGAGTCGCCCTTACGCCGTGTGTCGGCATGATGGCAGGCTGTGATTAAGATGCGGAGTCGTGCCGCGTTACTCTCTACGGTCTGACATCGAAGCTTCCCCAGCAGACTAGGGCGTTGTCGCTTCGCAGTGCGCAACTGCCGCCTATGCTGCTGTGGATGGCGCTGAATTCGCCGTCCGGCGGCGATGCCTGCCCATGCGAGTTCGCGCCCCAGCAGGTTATCGCGCCGGCGGCGCCCAGCGCGCATGCATGGTCTGCGCCGCGGCTCACCTCCGTGAACGGACCCGATGCTGTGTCGTCAAACGAAGGACTGACCTCGAAGATGCCCCAGCATATCGCCGCGCCGTCGTCGCGCAGCGCGCAGCTGCCATTCTCACCGCCGCTTACGGCGCTGAATCGGCCGGCCGGCGGCGATGCCTGGCCGTGTTCGTCATCACCCCAGCACGCTATCCTGCCATCGGAGCGCAGGGCGCATGCATGGTCTGTGCCGCGGCTGAACTCGGTGAACGGTCCACTTGGCGCCGGCGCAGGCTCCGGCTCGGTGTCCGTATCGTCTATCTGCACGACAAGCGTGAATGCGCCGCTTTTCTCAGGCTCATACGTCGTTGCCTCTATCGTGTATTCGCCTGCCCTCAATCCGTCTATCACTATGCGGGAGTTGAAATCGATATACGGCACGCTGTCGTCGTTGCTCGCCGCAATCGAGCCTTCTCTGCCCTCGCCCCGCATCAGGTACAGGTACGCGTCGTGATCCGAGGTCAGGTCGATTGTCAGCCTCTTGCCCGCCCCCACCGCGAGCGTGTAGAAGCGCGCGTAGTAGTCGCCTTCGCCGGTCCCTTCATCGCCGTCCGGCCTGTTCTCGGACAGGCAGTTGTCGTCCCAGCTTGCCTCGATGGTGTGACTGCCGTAAATCCGCTGTATGCAGGCGTCCGGGTCGAGCGGCGCGGCGGCGTCAGACGCGGGCAGCGTCGCCTGTCCGTAGCCCCAGGTGTTGTCCGGGCCGGGTTCGCCCTTGTCTTCGGCGTTAGACTTCAGATAGTCGGCGACCTCTTCGGGGCTGTACTCCGGGAAGCGCTGCTTTACGAGCGCCGCGATGCCGGCTACATAGGCGGCTGCCCAGCCTGTTCCCCGCATTGATAGGGGCTGGGTGGCGTCGAATCTGAGCCCTGCAACTAGCTCAGGCTTGATCCTGCCCCTGGGCCACGGCTCCGGCGCGGGGCCGCGGCTGCTGCGCTCCCAGATTTCGTCAGGGTTGTCCGGTGAAGCGGCGCCTACTGAAATCATGCCGGGGTTGTTGCTCTCCGCCGGGCTTACGATGCCGCCGGAAAGGCTAGGCTGCTCTAACTCTTGGCCGAAGAATGACTGCACTTGTATCCAGTTCGGCGCCGTTCCCTCAACCAATTTCACCCTGAGACAGTAATTCCTATCCGGGGCGGGGAAGAAGTATAAGTATTCTATCGGTGCGTTTATCACGCGGAAGGAGCGGTGACTCCGCCTGAGGAGAGTCGAAGTCTCTTCGTCGACCATTTGCAGTTGCAAGTCTCTGTTCGTCAGCGGATCGACCGGTCCAGTCCACTTGCCTTCCCATCGAATCACGCCCACATAAGCCCAACCGCCAGGTTGTCGCGCTTCGACTCCATTGCATTCATTGCCGTCGTCGAATTCGTGGTAGCCGTCGTCGTCGTCGTCGCGAAATGCGCCGAACCAAGTTGCTTGGGCATCGTTGCCCGCAGGCATGACCCATGTAACTCCGCCTTCTATCGCAATGTCCACGCTGCTGAGTTCGCTTAGGAAATAGGGAGATGTGCCATCGCCGGGTCCCGAGTAAATCCATATAATCGAGTTGTTGACTATGTCTATCCCCTCCTCTCCCATCCAATGCGCTGCGTCGTACAAGTCCACCCTGTCCGTTATCGTGATGATGTAGTATGTTGCGTCGGGCGCAACGTCGAATATCCTTTGCAGCCTGGTGGTTCCGCCGGCTTGTCCTTTCTCGCAGTGTTCGATGGCGGTCTCGTAGGCGCCGTATCCCGTGTAACATCTTGCCGTCACCGTCTGCGGCAATTCCGTCCCCATCAGGTCCTGAATTCCCTCGAAACCGAAGTGTATCACCGCGATTTTCACGCCCGCCCCTTTTAGTCCCGCGGCGTGCCATACATCGACGCCGTGTCTGATTGCTTCTCCGCCATCGGAATCGTCATCGAGCGCGCGTGGCGGGAAGTCTGTCTGCATCCAGTTCACGCCGTCCTGCCGCGACGCTTCAGCCAGCAAGCTGACCGGCACGTTCGCCCCGACGAATTCGTCGAACGCGGGACCCGGCGAAGCCCCGTTCTGCAGCAGAAAGTCCCGCACGCCTTCCGAAGTTCCGCTTTCCGTATGGAAAATTACGCCTACGGAGCCGCCGTCGCTCGTGATGCCGTTCCCCGAGAAGGTGCTCGAAATGAACTCTCCGTTCGCGTGTTGTCGCGCGAGCTCATTAAGCCATTCGTCCATGTTTTCGAAAATCAGCCCATCCCCGTCCGGCGTCTGCGCATGAGCGCGGTCGCTGCTTGCAGGCATCCACATCATCAGCGCAAGCAGCGCGCTTACCGCCGCAAGCAGAAGCGCCGCCGATTTCCAATTTATACCAGCCAGCAGATTACGCATTCAATTATCTCCATTCGAATTTGAGGTTGTTTCTCAAATACGCATAAGAATATAAATCGTCCTATATCGTTTGGCTAATGATGATACAGACGGCAGGAAAATGCAAATGATGACTGCGCGGCGCATCTTGCCGGCGCAGTGTGTTAGCATACCAACCGTTCCAAGTCCCTATTATTCGCTTCAATATCAATGTCGAATCACATCGGAGGAAAATCATGCAAAGCGAACCTACCTCGTTCCGTGTCGGCGACCCCGGCATCCACGACATATTCGGCGAGGCGTCGCGCATACAGGCTTGGCTCGATGTCGAAGTCGCGCTCGCGCAGGCTCAGGCAGAACTCGGCATCATCCCGGAATATGCCGCAGAAGAGATCGAGCGCAAGGCGCGGTACGAACTTCTAAATATGGACAATATCCGCGAAGGTCTTGCGCGCACCGGGCATCCGCTCGTGCCGATGGTCTGGGAGTTGGACCGTATCTGCGATGGAGACGCCGGCGGATATATCCACTGGGGAGCGACCACGCAGAACATCACGCAGACGGGCAAGCTGCTGAACATGCGGCGTGCGCATAACGTGTTCCTGAGCCAGATTGCCGATTTGCTGACACAGCTCGCAGACCTTGCGGAAGAGACGAAGGACGCCGCATTGCCCGGCCGCACGCACGGACAGCACGCCGTTCCCGCTACATACGGCTATAAGGTGTCCGTGTGGATCGACGAACTGTGCCGCCATGTGGATCGTCTGCGCGGTTGCGAAAGCCGCGTGTTCGTCGCGATGCTCGGCGGCGGTGCTGGCACGCTGGCGTCGCTGGGCGAGATAGGCTTGGAGATACAAGACGGCATCGCGGAACGGCTCGGCATGTCCTCCATGTCCAACCCAAGCCGCACCATCGGCGACCATCTCACCGAGTACATAACCATCCTCGCGCTGCTCGCCGCCACCTGCAGCAAAATCGGCAGGGAAGTCTATACGCAGATGAAGCAGGAGTTCGGCGAGGTCGAGGAGCCGGTTCCGGAGGGAACTGTGGGCAGCAGCACGATGCCGCAGAAGCGCAACCCGAAGCTGGCGCAGGACATCGTAGCCGGCGCCGCGCAGGTACGCGCCATCGTGCCGCTCGCGCTCGAAGCGATGCAGACCGAACACGAAGCCGACCGCACGACGAGCGTGATGATTGACAAGGCGCTCAATGACGCGTGCGTCCTCACAGGCGATATACTTCAGCGCATGGTCAGCCTGTTCGATGGCATACGCGTATTTCCGGAGCGCATGCGGCAGAACCTCGACCTGAGCGGCGGACTGATAATGTCCGAGGCGATAATGCTCGAACTCGGCAGGCAATTGGGCAGGCAGAAGGCGCATGACGCAGTGTACGAAGCGGCGCAGGCGTCGTTCATCGAAGGCAGGTCGTTCGCCGAATGCCTAGCCGAAGAACCCGAAGTAAGCGCAAACCTGACGGCGGAGCAAATCCAATCCCTACTAGACCCAACGGCATACACCGGTGTGTGCAGCGTATTCGCAGAACGCGGCGCCAAACAAGCGCGCGAAGTGGCAGCGGCGCTGCGGGCGTAGATGTAAACTGACATGGATGGACAGCGTGGGCAGGATGTCGTGCCCTACCAGCGCGCGGGCTTTCGGAATGTGCCAGTAGCATCGGTGAGCGTGTTGGGGAAGAGGCTGCTAGACGGGGGACCTGCGCGTATGCTTCGATAGAAATCCACAGATTGCCTTAACGCCTGACTGGGGCGTACCTGTGTGTTCAACTGCGGATGTAGCGATCCGACTTTCAATCCTAGTTCCCTTCTCACAATTTCTATGGGAGTTGGGGAAATACAGTTCAAACAATATTGACAAATCTAGCCACTTGTATCTGGTTGGCTTTCCCGCACCATTATAGAAACATAGAAGTTGGTTTTCATCGAAAACCTCGCCCACATAAAAGCTGAAGCCGCCTTACGGGGCGGCTTCGCACCCTGCTGCCGAAGCAGTCAGGGGAGATTATACAAGCATTTAACGCGAGAAGTCGGCCGCCGTCAGGCGCCTACACGCCGTCAACTATCATCACGTTGCTGTTAGTGGAGTCGATTCGCATTTGCTTGGGGTTGGCGTATTCGTCTGATGCGTGCCAGGCTCTTGCCTGCTCGAAACTTGGGAACTCGATGATGACCGTGCGGTGCGGCGTTTGGTTGCCTTCGACGACTTCGCTCGCGCCGCCGCGCACGATGTACCTGCCGCCGAATGATTCGACCGTCGCAGGCACTAGCTTGCGGTATTCGTCGAAGAGTGCCTCGTCCGTTACTTCTACATCTGCGATTACATACGCTGCCATTTCCTTCCTCCTTTATTCACGCTTTCGAGCCGCTGTGTGTTACCATTTTCCACTGTTAAACAGTAACACTACTTACGGATGCTCTGTCAACACAGTGGCAAGAAAGGGACTTGCAACAATGCTCGACTACTATCAGATAGCGGATGCGCTTTCGCCGGAGGATAAGCAGACGCAGACGGTCGCGCGCGACTTTATGGAAGCCGAAGCCGCCGCCGGTGTGCTGGACTGGTGGGAGAGCGGCGAATTCCCCAAGCACCTCGTGCCCAAATTTGGCGAGATGGGCTTTCTCGGCGCGAACTTGCCCGTCGAGTACGGCGCGAGCGGTATCGGCAATGTCGCGTATGGGCTGATTATGTACGAACTGGAGCGCATCGACTCCGGCTTCCGCAGCTTCGCCAGTGTGCAGGGCGCGCTCGTGATGTACCCGATATACCGCTACGGTTCCGAAGAGCAGAAGCACGAATACCTGCCGCAGCTCGCTGCCGGATCGATGGTCGGCTGCTTCGGGCTGACCGAGCACGACGGCGGCTCCGACCCCGGCGCAATGAAGACCCGCGCGCGCAAGGACGGCGAGTCGTACATCCTCAACGGCGTGAAGATGTGGATTACCAACGGCAACATCGCGGACATCGCCATCATCTGGGCGAAGGACGACGATGATGTGGTGCGCGGGTTCATCGTCCCGACGGACACGCTCGGCTTTCAGGCGAACGAAATCAAGCACAAGATGAGCATGCGCGCATCCGTAACCAGTGAGCTGGTGATGGACGAGGTGCGCATACCCGCGTCGCAGATGCTGCCCGCAACTCGCGGGCTGTCTGCGCCGCTGTCATGCCTGACTCAGGCGCGCTACGGTATCGCTTGGGGCGCGCTGGGTTCGCTGGAAGCCGTGTATGAAGACGCCCTGTCGTTCTCACAGTCACGCAGCACATTCGCCAAGCCTATCGCATCGCGCCAGCTGGTGCAGACGAAGCTGGTGGATATGATTACCGACCACACCAACGGGCTGCTGCTGGCGTGGCGTCTGGGCGAGATGAAGGATGCGGGCACAATGAACCACACGCATGTGTCAATGGCGAAGCGCCGCAATGTTCGCGCCGCTCTGGACGCCGCACGCAGTTCGCGCGAGATTCTGGGAGGCAGTGGCATAACGCTGGAGCATCCGACGATACGCCACATGCTCAACCTAGAGACGGTTGACACCTACGAGGGCACCTACGACGTACACACTCTGATACTGGGGCGCGACATAACGGGGCATAACGCGCTGGTGTGATGCGCCTGTCGAGAATAGTACGCCTAGCCGTTTGCGAGCAGCGTTAGATACCATACGAGAATGGTCATGGCGATAAGCAGGATTAGGACGGATCGCGTGAATCCGATGGCGATGATACCGCCGAGCAGGTCTCGCGCGATGATGAGCAGGAACTTCAGAGTGTACAGATAGAGGAGTTTCCCCATCAGCATAAACTGTTCCGCCACGTCTTTAAGGAATCGCATCGAAATCCAGGTCGTCTCAACGCCAACATAAAGGGGGCGTTATTCGTATCGTGAGTGGCGCAAGTGGTGGGCCAAGGCGTACTGAATTGCGAACTTTCCGGTGGGAGGTTCTGATCAGAAAGGGTGCGGCGGCCTCATAGTCCCCCCTTATGCATCGCCTTCGATACATACTTCCAGCCGATTGTTGTGTATGAGGCTTCTATACTCATTTCACTCGTACCGCACTTCGTCGCTCCCTATCGAGCAGGGCGCGTTTTCGCTCAACACCCCCGCGATAGCCGCCAAGCTCACCATTTCCACGCAATACCCGATGGCAAGGTACCAGCACACCAATGCGGTTGGCTGCACAAGCGGAAGCAACGGCTCGAATCGCTTTCGGCTTTTCGATTCGTGCCGCAAGGTCACCATAACTGATCACGTCTCCCTCTCTCACACTTAAGAGAAACCGCCAAACCTTCATTTGAAAGGCGGTCCCGTACATATCGAGCGGCAGGTCGGGTCGAGGCGTGCCTTGGTTGATGTGTGCATCCAGAGCCTCAATCCAAACGTCGAGCTCAGGGGAGTCTTGCGCGGCTGAGGCGATAAGTCTTGCCTTCGGAAACTCCGCTCGCAGCTGTTCGAGAAGGTTCTCCAAATCCTTGCCAAACTGCACGAAGCACACGCCTCGTGCAGTGGCTGCCATAATGATGGGACCGAGTGCCGTATCCCGATATGCGTATGCGATCGTCTCTCCCACGCCACGAGCACGGTAGGTCTTTGGTGTCATACCGAGGCTGCGCACCTCTTCGCCGTAAACTCGACTTATGGATCCGAAACCCGCCGAAAAGATTGCCCCGGTGACATCGTCACCTTCCTTCAACGCCACTTTGAAGCGCTTCATACGAATCGCGTCTTGATAAACTTTGGGGGAAACACCGAACGCCGCCTTGAAGACGCGCTGAAAATACGACGGCGAAAGGCCCGCGTGCTTCGAGAGTCCGCCCAGCGTCAGACGTTCATCGGCGTGCGCTTCAATGTATTGGGCGACCTTCACGAGCACACTCAACCCCGGCGCTATGTCCATTGGCCGGCAGCGTTTGCAAGGCCTAAAACCTGAAGCCACGGCGGAGTCAGCGTCCGGAAAAAACCGTAGATTCTCCGGTCGAGCGGGCCGTGCGGCGCACGAGGGTCGGCAGAACACCCCCGTGGTAGTCACCGCAAAGAGAAAGCGGTCGTCGTAAGCCTTGTCCCGCGCCGCAAGTGCTACGCGCATTTCCTGTTCAGATGGCATTGTCATGTTTCTAACTCCCATTATTTCGCATTTACCGCCATTTGAACATGGATCCCACCGCACGTCCATCCGTTTCTTGCCTAGTAATTTCTTCGGGAGCAGAAGGGGCTTGTGGATCAATTTGAGAGCCTGAATTAACGGTCACTCTTTTGAAAAATTTAGGGCGCAACAATCGGATGTTTCCCCGCGCCGCCCTCCGCTAGCCTAAGCCACGACAACTCAGTGCAACGCCGGAGCCCATAGCTATGGCTTTCAAGCAAGAATGCAAGAGGTAGAGTAATGAGTACAACGAAGATGGTTGTGGCCAAAACCATGGAGCGGCCCCCTTTGCTGCGTGGAGCGTTGCCTGCTTCGTGGTATTCGCTTGGGCCATCAATTTCGTGCTGGCAAAGCACGCGCTCGATCAATTTGACGTCGGTCCTTTCAACTTTGTCCGGTTCGGTGGAATGGTTGTCGTGGGTTGGTTAGTGCTATTGGCGACCGGCGGCGTCCACCCAATTGAACCAAGAGATCGTCTCCGCCTTTTGATAGTCTCAGTCGTCGGGTATTGTGGGTACGTCTTCGGATTCAGTGTTGGACTTCACCTCACCAGTGCCTTTTCAGCGTCGCTGTTATTGGCGCTGGTCCCACTGTGGATCGTGGTCTTCAACAGCTTGGTCGAGCACAGGTTTCCAAATACCGTTTCATTGGCTGCTCTCGCTCTTGCATCGGCAGGGGTTGTCACTTTTGTTGCGGCTCGCACGTCCCTGTCACTTGGATGGGGCGATCTTATCTCTTTGGTAGTTGCCGGGTTCTACGCTGGATACTTATTGCTAAACCGCCCTTTGATCGACAGGTATCCTCCTTTCACACTTATCACCTACGGCACGACATTGGCAGCGCTCCCTGTGCTTGCTCTAACCACATACTCAATTGTGGGACAAGACTGGTCCACGATTTCCTCGACGGGCTGGCTTGCTATGGTCTGGGTAATAATCGGGCCCGTTTTCGTTGCCTGGTCTGTGTGGAACTGGGTACAACGACACCTCGCTACCACCAGAATTGCGCCGCTACTTTTCCTCGTTCCGGTAATCAGTGGATATGCGGCCTGGCTGATACTGGACGAGCCCATTCAACTCGGTCAGATCGTCGGAACTGCCGCTGTCATTGGTGGTCTGATTCTCAGTCATAGGGCCAATTGACCCTTTTGGTTCCCCAATGTATGTATGACTGCTTTGAATTCAAACCTGTAAATATCCAACGTTTCAAAAAGTGGGGAAGGCGTACCGAATTGCGAACTTTTCGGTGGGAGATTCAAATCTGAAGGAAAGGTGATACGCGACAATTACTTTTGCCGATAGCGACTACTATTTTTGCCGATTAGTGTGATAGACCAACTCCCACCAGGAGGTGGGATATTGATCACCGATCGACAGGTAGCATTGATGAGGCAGAAGCTGATGGAAGGTAAGAGTCAACAGGCCGCAGCGGCGGCATCAGGGATGAGTACCAGGTCGGCGCGGAACTGGCAGCGAGGTCCGTCGCCATCGGAGAAGAAGAAGTCAAGACCTCCGACGCCAATGTCCCCGGCATCGAGAGCTACCGCGAACTGATCACGGCCACCTATCCCGCCAGCAGGGAGGCGACTGACGACTCCGCTCAACGGTCCGCCATCCAGAAGTCATCAGTCCTCTTGTCGAACTTCCCGTGCCCCGCCAGATCGTCCAGCCATACCCAGGTCTTGTTCAGCCACCTCCACCGGAAGTTCCTGATGAAGAAGCGTGGTATCGCATACATCTTGTGTGGCGGTTTGGTCCACGCGCACCTGCGGACGCACGTGCTGCAGGTGCTCCCGACACGGATCTGGAACGTGCTGCACTTCTCGGCATCCACTTTCCACGAGAGCACTCCCTCTGAGTTGCTCTTGGCCAGGGGATCGAAACTCCGGGCGCCCGTTGTGATGGCTTTGGTGCCACACTTCGGAACACACTTCTGACATGCGTTGCAAAACTCGGTGATTCCCGAGTCCACGGCTCCAGCGGGCTCCAGCGGAAGGTCGGTGAAGATCTTGGAGATACGGCAGCGCGACCCCACCTTTGGGTTGATCAGAAGACCGTGTCTCCCAAGCTGGCCGAGGCCCGCGTCGACAGCCAGTGGGATGCTCAGGGCCGTGTCGTTAGCCATAGGGATGGCGTTGTACCCCAGCCCTCGTATGAACTCAGCCGTCATCCATAGCGTCGGCGCCATCCGAGCGTATGCCAGTGTGCTGAGTCCCTCGGTAAGAAGAGTCGGTGCATACTCCGTGCCGTCAATGTCCTTGTCCCACTCGTGGAGCATCACTACCACATACTTCATCTCCTTCGGGATGACCCGAGTTCCATCTTCGAGGCGAATGGGCTGGTCGTACCGCTCGTACCCGGGCTCATCGGAGAACTTGATGGGGTAGGCATCCTTCGTCTCGTCGTCAAAGTAGTGAGAGTACACCCAGCGACGGTCCAGCTCAGCAAAGCCAACTTGGTCCGCCCCGAATATCTGGGCGGCCTTCCTCACAATCTGTGATGCCCCTTCAGGGGAAGTTTCGGGTCGCCCGGTGGGTGAGGGCTCTATTTCAGACTGCCAGGCATTGGCTGGCCTGTCCGACTGGTTCTTCGAGAAGTCCATTAGATTCAGCAGTGACTCTGATGCGTATTCGAGGCTCCACGCAGAGGCATCGAATCCGACGCGTCCCTTCTCAGTGAGCTGTCGCTGCTTGACTTTCAGTTTGTCCCTTTCAGCCTTGGAGCGGGCATCCCAGATCATCTGCGAACCCATATGGTCTCTCTGATTGAACCGGACGTACGAGTCCTGCACCTGGTACATTTCGGCGGCAGTGACATGGCCGTTTGTTTCTGAGTCCTGTTTCAAGTGAGATTTAGCGGGCCGCCGCAGTCCAAGTTTCATTGCATGAATCCTCCTACAGGTAACGTATTCTCACATGTTGCAGCCTGGCCAATTCTTTTGCAAATGCTCCAGTAATCACGACAGATGAGGACTCGTTTGATATATCCCAAGCCACCGCGTGTCCAAGCTATTGTCATTGACCGAGGCCGATGGTACAACTGAACTGGCACCCTTGATCAGAAGAGGTGCAGTTGGAGATCGACCGAGTCGGTCTGCCCCTGACTCAAACCACAAAGGAGACTCTCTTGATTATCGTTCGACGAACCTACACTCCAAAACCCGGCGGGGGAGGACTTCAGCGACACCTCCGAGACCTTCAGACGGCCACGGTTGAGGCCGGCTTTCCTCCTCTGAGCGTGTACCGGAAGGTACTTGGCCCCCACGGGACGATGGTCACCGTTCAGCGCTGGGAATCCGTAGCGGCCTACGACGCATCACGCAACGAGGTCCGCGCCACGCGATCGATAACCGAGATATTCGAAAGAATCTACCCCGCGCTGGTGTCCACTCATGAGACGGAGATATACGAAGAGATCGTGTAGAAGTACTCTTCTGGTTGAAGACATCTGAGCAAGTTGACGAATGGGTCAGACCCAGTCCCGGATGGCCTATGAAGTATCATCGCAGTTGACGCATAACACAGGGGATTCCTTCTGACGCTGGAATAATAGTCAGGCCAGGGAATGGGACCATCTATCTTGCAGGGCTACCGGAGGACGAACTTGCCTTGGCATTGAAGTGGGGGATGACGTGCTTGCCGAAGAGACGCAGCGTATCCATCACTTCCTCATGGGATATGCCGCCCACTTGAAACAGGGGCATGACCTCGTCCACGCCCGCCTCGGCATAGGCTTCCAGGTAGCGGATACAGTCGTCGGGGTCGCCGATGCAGTAGCGTCCACTCCTTATCTGGTCGAGGGATGATGTTTCCTCGCGCTTTGGTGAGTCGGTCGCGGTGGAGCGGGTGTAGTGCCACTGGTAGTCTTCGGGAACGTGGGACGGGTCCTGTTCGCTCCACACGCGGACGTCCCTGAGGGCTTGCTGTTGGCGGTACCAGTCGATCAATTCGGCGGAGCGCTCCTGCACCTTCTTGCGCGACTCCCCGCAGATGGCCACGGTGCTTACAGCGACGCGGTTGTGGACAACCCCGGTGATCGGATTGGCGTTCCGGATGCCGCCTCGGTAGGCTTGCACGAGAGGGGCCAATCCTGTAGCTCCACCCCCAGCCATTGCCAGGCAGCCCAGGCCCATGAGTCCTGCCTTCCTGAACGTGTCTTCCTGGCTGCAACCGAGCCAGATGGGCGGGTGGGGCTGCTGGACCGGCTTGGGGTGGACCTCGCGCAAGGGAATCTTATAGTGGTTGCCCTGGTAGGTGAACTCTCCCTCGGTCCATGCCCGCGGGATGATTTCCAGGGCCTCGTCCACCATTCCGGTGGCGTCTTCCATGTCTGTACCGAAAGCGGCCATCTGGTAGGGGTAGCCGGAGCGGCCCACGCCCAAGTCAACCCTTCCCTTACTGAGAATGTCCAGAGTGGCGGTGCGGGCCGCGATGTGGAGAGGGTGCTGCACCGGGGGCACCACCACGGCGATGCCCAGACGCATCCGGGTGGTGCGCTGGCTCAATGCGCCAAGGGTTACGTCGGGGGCGCTGGAGTGGGACCACTCGGTACGGAACTGGTGGTCGGCCATCCAGACGCTGGTCAGGCCCATCTCTTCAGCATAGGCCACTTGGTCAAGCATTTCCAGGAACCGGTCAGCCTCGTAGGAGCGGGATGACGTCCTGGGGACCTGCATCTGATAGAACATGCCGATTTGCATGGACACGCTTCCTTCTCTTGACTACTTGCCGGGCATCCCGGCAAAATTTGTTCTCGCGCAAATGGGGAGAGGGAATCTTTCGTGCTACCCTGTAGATGTGAATGCCACGATGAATTCGGCCTGCCTTTAATATTACTACAAAGTTGGGCTGCCGGGTGTTCCCGCGGGCGTGACATCGTGGCACGCACCGCCGCTCGTCTCGCCGACCCTAAGGCCGTGCAGCAGGCGATGCAGTCTGATTCGACGTTGCATATTGGGCTGGTGCCTGGGGACAGCAACAGTTTTCAACAATTCGTGGCGCAAGTCGTGTTTGAGTTATCACGAGACTCGTGACGCACAGATGCCAAGGATGCTTGTAGCGGCCGGACAGTGATATTTGCAGCCCCTCCCCGTGTGAGTCCGCCGATGAAACGCGGGGCATTCACGACTAACGCAGAATGTCGCAGATCAGGACAGATTCTCAAGGCCGGAATAATCGGTTCTACAGGATTCCCAACCCCATCAGAAACCTCCGCAAGGCCACTTCACACTCCTGCGGTTTTTCGAGTGGCAGCATATGTGTAGTTTCAGGTAAGAGCTCATGGTCGATGTCCGCGTCACCATAGTCGAACATCGGGGCATTCGGGTCCAGTGAGGTGGGGTCTGAGGATACGATTTTGACAGGACATCTCAAGGCACCAAAGTCGACTGACACCGCATACGCCGAGGCGTGGTCCCAGATTTGCGCCTCGAACTCGGAGGGACATCGGAGCTCGAAACCCTGGCCCGACTCCGACTCCTTGAGGGTCGTTCTCGCTACAAGTTCGAAGATCCCCGGAACGGCCCGTTGAAAATATGGCAAATTGGTGTGAAGTGCCGCAAGCTCTTCCCTCGACCGGAACCATTGAGTCCTCCGCCTGAGCATGTCGGCTGTTCTCCTAGCCCGCGACTCCATTTCCCTGTGCATGGAGCCGGGATTGCAAAGGGGCGGATCGAAGAGTGCCAAAGCGGAGTAGTTGTCTCCCTTCGAAGGCGTATGAAGGCCTGCAAGGGCTGAGATGGAGTGAAAGACGCCAACGGTCGGTTTCACGCCAAAGAGACCGGCGATCGCATCAAAAATGCGGTCGTGGTCGCGTGCAAAAGTATCGACGCTGTGGTCCTTCTGGGTGCCGACTTTGTTCCAGCCGTGATTCCTTAGGTCGTGAACAATTAGATCGAAATCGCGGCTGAGGAGAGACCAAAACGGATAGTAGAGGTCGATTGCGAGGCCGTTACCGTGGCTCAGAATAAGCCTGGGACCCTCGGGGTTTCCGTGGCGTCGCAAAATGATCACGTTGTCGTCGTCCACCTGGACTGGATGAACTGACAACGGCTCTGGAATCTCCCAGACGGCTGGTAGAGCTCCCCTCAA
>VXNZ01000029.1:12686-64813 GCA_009840355.1 Chloroflexota bacterium | reverse complement strand
CCCAAATCCCCACTCCCAGGCTAACCATCCCCATCAACAACCGCAGCCCCTAAAAGCCCTATCCATCCCCTCCACATATTTCAGCCCAGTACCATGAAGGCTGACACATATCGCACCCAATCCTTGACCGCCCAGTGCGCTAATGATACGATTGGCTGCACAAGTAGCCAGTAGCGGCTGCATACTCAGGCGTACCGCCCGGAGGTGGCACAGTGACAATAGCAACTCCTCTTATCGAAGTTTCGGACTTGGCTTCACAGAAGCTCGAAGAAATACTGAACGAGCAGGGCGAGACCGGCGCTTTGCTGCGGATGATGGTCGTACCGGGCCCGCACGGCAGTTTCCAGTATATGCTCGGCATGGAACGCGAGGCGAAGGCGGACGACCTGGTGGTCGATGCCCCCGGCGTGCAGGTCCTCGTTGACCCCGAAAGCGCCCCCCTTGTCGAAGGTGCGCAGATTGACTACGTGGACGGCCTGATGCGCAGCGGCTTCGTCATCAGCAACCCGAACTTCCAAGTCGGCACCGGCGGCGGTTGCGCCTGCGGTGGTGGCGGCGGCGGTTGTGGCTCTGGTGGAGGCTGCGGCAGCGGCGGTGGTGGCTGCGGCTGCGCCCAGTAAGCACTGACACAGCCTAACCGATTTGAACTCACCGCGCGGCGGGATGACATGTTCGTCCCGCCGCGTGTCGCATGATTGCCGTTCTTTGCGTCCCTTATTGCATTTCCTGATGTTTTCTCGCAGGTCTTGACTTGCTCTTCCGTCTCATCGACCAATTCCTAACCGACCCGTTCGCAGCGCTAATTAGCCTTGCCGCGTTCGCCGTGGCGCTCATCGTCGGCATCACTGTCCACGAATTCAGCCATGCTTGGTCGGCAACGCAGCTCGGCGACCACACCGCACGAGATCAAGGTCGACTCACGCTCAACCCCGTCTCGCACCTCGACCCGATTGGCACGATTCTCATATTCGTCGCCGGATTTGGCTGGGGCAAGCCCACGCCCGTAACACCTGCATTCCTGCGCATTGGCGAGCGCCCGGGAATGGCTGTCGTCGCACTCGCCGGCCCCATATCCAACGTGGTCGTGGCGACACTTGCCGCGCTGCCGTTCAGGCTCGGCACGGTTTACATCGGAGGTGGCATAGACGCGCAGTTCCTTCAGGCGCTGGTGCTCTGGAATGTCGTGCTGGCGCTATTCAACCTGCTCCCCATCGCGCCGCTCGACGGCTTCAAAGTCGCGCTGGGCGTACTGCCACGCGCCATAGCCGCACCGTTCGCTCGCACCGAGCGATTCGGTATGATAATCCTGCTAGTCATCGTGCTCGCCGACAGCGTGCTGAACACAGGCATACTGAGCCGCATACTATTCCCCGCAATCACCACACTGGTGCGATTGCTGCTGGGCGTGTAACGATAGCCCCGCAATCTATGATAGACTCTCATCAAGAGCATCATTGAAATTCGCTGAAAATACCATCAGCGGCAGAACGAAGCAGGAGGTGCGATTTGGAGCGCATTACCATCATAGGAACGGGCATTGTCGGCGTGTCCTTGGGGCTTGCCCTGAAGAGTGCCAACCTGCGAAACACGGAAATTGTGGGCAGCTCCGGCGACAGGGATGCCCTGAAAATCGCGTACAAGGCGGGCGCTTACGACGAGGAATCATCGAACCTCCGCAACGCGGTTCGCGGCGCGCAGATGATAGTCCTAGACTCGCCATTCACGCAAACGCGCGAGTTGTTGAACGCCATCGCGCCCATCGTGGAAGACGGCTGCGTGGTTACCGATACCTGCGCCGCCAAAGTCAAGGCGATCGAATGGGCAGACGATCTCCTGCCGCCCAACGCAAGCTTCGTCAGTGGCCGCCCCCTGATTCGCAAGCCGTACTCCGTTCTCGAAGACGCATCCGCTGACCTGTTCCAAGGCGCGAAATACTGCATCTCGCCGTCCAATTCCGCCGATCAGACTTCTGTGAAGACCGTTGTGGGAATGGTCGAACTAATCGGCGCAAAGCCGTTGTTCCTTGATCCGCACGAACACGACAGCTACGCGGTCGCCATGGAAGTGCTGCCCACCGTCCTATCGTCCGCATTCGTAACGACCACCGCCGGCAGCGAATCGTGGCGAGAGATGCACCAGCTCGCCGCCGCCACTTTCGCCGAATACTCGCGCCTCGCGTCCGAAGACCCAATCGACAACGAAGCGGCCTGCTACACGAACACCGAAGCGCTAGTTCACTGGCTGGACGAGTACATCACCGAGCTGTATTCGTACCGCAATATGCTCAAAGAGTCCAACAACGACGAACTTGTCGAGACCTTCATCAAGGCGTGGGAAGGCAGAGCGCGATGGGACGCCGGCGCCGTCGTAGATACCGGCGAGAACACTCTGCCGACCGCCGGGCAGTCGATGGCGACCGCATTCTTCGGCGAAAAGCTCACGCAGCGCTACCAGCAGATGACCGGCGGCGAAGACAAGAAGAAATCGTGGAACTACCTGCGCAACCGATAATGCCCGCGCAAACCGCCCGCAACCCGCTCCTGCTTGTATTATCCGGACCGTCCGGCGTAGGCAAGGACCTGCTGCTCTCGCGCCTGAGAGAAGTCGGCACGCCCTACCACTTCACCGTTACGGCAACGACCCGCCCCAAACGCGCCAGCGAGCGCGACGGAGAGGACTACCACTTCGTCAGTATCCGACAATTCGAGTCAATGATTGCCGATGACGAACTGTTGGAGTGGGCGACCGTACACGGCAACTACTACGGAGTGCCTAAGGCACAGGTGATGGATGCCTTGAGTATGGGGAAAGATGTCATTCTCAAGATTGATGTGCAGGGCGCGGCGACCGTGCGCCAGTTAGCGCCGGACGCACTCTTCATATTCCTCGCGCCACCCAGCGAAGCCGAACTAGAGCGCCGTTTGCGCGGACGCGGCACCGAAGACACCGCCACACTGCAACGCCGCATCGACCAAGCCCGCCACGAACTACGGGAAGCCGAAAAATTCGACTACACCGTAGTCCACCACACCGACGCCACCGACAAAGCCGCCCTCGAAATCGAAGACATCATCCGCGCAGAACGCAATCGAATCCCGCCGCGCGCCTTCGATTTCTGACCAGCGGCCCACAACCACCGATTGCTCCGGCACTAATCCGCCTGCAACCGAGCAATCATATCCTTCAGTATCTCCTCATCCTCGCCGGAGTTCACAGGAATCGAAAAGCTTAGCGAGCTAGCGAACGGACCGTAGGTGTCCTTAATCTTGTCCACGATTTCATCATAGCCGCCCACTATGGCGAATTCATCAAGCATCTCGTCGGTAATAAGCGCGCCCATCTCGCCCCACTTGTTATCCACAGACATGCGGTATAGCCGCTGCGCCGTGTCGTTCCAGCCGTGGTGATTCATCACCGGCGCGTAGCTACGCGTAGATGCGTAGAACGATATTGCGTTCTTCACTTCTTGCCGGCTGCGGTCTATGCTCTCCTCACTGGGACCGGTGATGATGTACGCCCCGCCGTTTATGTCGATGTCTGACAGCGATCTGCCCGCCTTGTCCGCGCCCTTCTGCAAGTTGGGTATAACCACATCGTTGATGTACTTGAATGTGCCGAACGAGTGCAGCAGCACGCCGTCGCACACTTCCCCCGCCACCTGCAGCATCCGCTCGTTGACCGCCGCAATGTATATCTTGATGTCCGGATACTCAATCGGATCGGGCGTGAAGAACGGCGGCATCAGGTTGAAATTATAGAAGTCGCCCTGAAAGTTCACGCGCGTGCCGTGTTGCCAACTGTCCCAAACATGGCGCATCGCCTGTATGTATTCGCGCATACGCGGCGCCGGTCGTCCCCACGGCATGTTGAAGCGCCGGACGATGTGCCCCCGCACCTGACTGCCCATACCAAGCTGAAAGCGTCCGCCCGATAGCGACTGCAAGTCCCACGCCATATACGCCGTGTCCATCGGGCTGCGCGCGAATGCCAGCGCGATAGATGTTCGCACCTGTGCATGCTTCGTATGTTCCGCCGCCAGCGTCGCGGTTACAAACGGGTTGTGCTTGGTTTCATTCGTGGCGAAAAAGTCATAGCCCAACTCTTCCGCCTTACGAGCGTTTTCGGGAATGTCCGCCACCAGCCCGCCTCGCATTCCTGTGCCGACCTTCATCTGCGTTGCCTCCATGTGTTACATTTTATCGCTGTCAATTTGTCTAAAATGATGCCCGCCTATCTTATCAGAGCGCCGCTCATGCCGCACACAAAGCGACTGTGCAATGCGATATAATCACTCTGTCCCTATACTGAAATCAACTCATAAACCACTGACAGGACATCACAGAAGACCAACATTCAGGAGCGCACAATGAACGAAGACATAAGTCTGTTCGACGCAATCAGCACGCAACGAGCAATACGCTACTTTAAGCCGGACCCGGTGCCGCAAGAGGCGCTGGACAAGATACTCGAAGCTGGGTCCAAGGCGCCGAGCGGCACGAACCGCCAGATGTGGCATTTCGTCATAGTCCAAGACGCAGAGAAGCGCGCCAAGCTATCGGACATATACCGGCGCGCGGGACGCAACGCGCTGCCCAATCTGCAATGACTGCAAGATGCCAACCCGCGCATACTTCGTTCCGCGACGCATCTAGTTGAGCACATGGACGATGCCCCCGTTCTGCTGCTCGCCTGCATCGAACACGGTGGCACAACCAACCTGACCACCGGATCGTCCATATACCCGGCCGTGCAGAACATTCTTCTCGCCGCGCGCGGGCTTGGGTTGGGCAGCGTGCTCACCACATTCCACAAACAATTCGAAGGAGAAGTGCGCGAGATATTCGGCATCCCGGATAATGTGGAAACCGCCGCGCTGCTGCCCATCGGCTACCCGGCGGACGGCGTGCGCTACGGTACCACGCGCCGCAAGCCCATCGAAGAAGTTACCCACTGGGATAGCTGGGGCGGCAGGAAGTAAGCCCGCCGAAACTGGTATAATTCCCACTGCGAAAACACTGTAATTCAAGCTGGCGAATCGCGCCGTGTAAACTAGGAGAACGCAATGTCGTACGAATTCATCACATACGAAAAGAAGGGGCGCATCGCCTATGTAACCATCAACAGGCCCGAACGCCTGAACGCGCTGCATCCACCCGCGAACGCTGAGCTGTACCATGCATTCAGCGCATTCCGAGACGACCCGGACGCGTGGATCGCGATACTCACCGGCACCGGAGAGCGTGCGTTCAGCGCCGGCAATGACCTACGATACACCGCAGAGCGCGGCAGACGCGACCGCTCCGGCGAGATTGCCCGATTCGGCGGCATCACATCCAACTTCGAGTGCTGGAAGCCCATAATCGCCGCAGTCAACGGCTACGCTCTCGGCGGTGGGCTGGAACTCGCCATGGCATGCGACATTATCATCGCCGCAGACCACGCAGAGGTCGGCTTGCCTGAGCCGCGCGTTGGGCTGATTGCCGGCGCGGGCGGCGTTCACAGACTGCCGCGCCATGTCCCATACAAGATTGCTATGGGCATGCTGCTCACCGCGCGCCGCATACCCGTGCAGGAAGCGTACCGACTCGGCTTGGTCAACGAAGTCGTGCCGCTGGCAGACCTCATGGCGACAGCGGAGCGCTGGGCGAACGAAATCCTAGAAGTCGCGCCACTGTCGGCGCGAGCGAGCAAGCAGATGGCAACGAGCGGCTACGACTGGCCACTTGACATCGCTCTCAACCGCACATACTCTGAGCAGCTTAAAGCCGCTGCGTCCGACGACTTCGTAGAGGGACCGCTGGCGTTCTCCGAAAAGCGCAAGCCCAACTGGACGGCGAGCTAGCCGCGCTCAAAACATACTCACAGACCTCTGGCAAATCAGAGACAATCACTGAGAGGAATCAATGACCACTTCAAACGCATTTCTGGTCCCGGCGAATGTCAAGCCTGCCAAGTACGACATCACGCTAGAGCCGGACTTCAGCACATTCACATTCACCGGCAGCGAAACGATTCAGATTGAAGTGCTTTCGCCAACTAGCGCCATCACGCTGAACTGCATCGAAATCGAAATTCAGTCGTGCTCAGTAACGCCGGCCGCCGGCGAGACTATCCCCGCGCAAAGTATATCTTTCGACGAAGAAGCCGAGACTGCGACGCTAGAGTTCGGCAGTGAATTGCCCGCCGGCAACGCAGCGCTCGCCTTCGAGTTCACCGGGGAGTTGAACGACAAGCTGCGTGGCTTCTATCGCAGCACCTACACCGACATCGACGGCAACGAACGCCACTTGGCGACCACGCAGATGGAAGCGACGGACGCGCGCCGCGCATTCCCCTGCTGGGATGAACCCGCGCTGAAAGCGATATTTGACCTCACGCTCATCGTTCCATCGGACATGGTGGCCGAGTCCAACATGCCCATCGTCAGCGAGGAAGAGGTGCGTCCGGGAGTCAAGGCGGTACGCTATGCCGAGACGCCTATCATGTCCACCTACCTGCTTGCCTTCGTCGTGGGCGACTTGTCATACATAGAAGGCGTCGCGGACAACGGTACACTAATGCGCGTCTTCACCACACGCGGACACGAAGAGCAAGGGCGTTTCGCCTTGGACACTTCCATCCGCCTGCTGAAATACCTGAACGACTACTTCGGCATCCCCTACCCGCTACCGAAGCTCGACCACTTCGCAATCCCGGACTTCGCCGCCGGCGCGATGGAAAACTGGGGAGCGATTACCTACCGCGAGACCGCGCTGCTCGTCGATCCGGAGAACACATCGGTCGGCACACGCCAAGTTGTCGCAGCCATCATCGCCCACGAAATGGCGCACATGTGGTTCGGCGACCTCGTAACCATGGAATGGTGGAACGACCTCTGGCTCAACGAAAGCTTTGCATCTTGGATGGGCGACAGGGCGACGGACGCGCTGTTCCCCGACTGGGAAATGTGGACGCAGTTCGTCTCAAACGACACCAACCGCGCGCTCAGCCTAGACGGTCTGCGCAACTCGCATCCCATCGAGCAGGAAGTCAGCAATCCGGCGCAAATTGGCGAGCTGTTCGACGCGATTAGCTACAGCAAGGGCGGCTCCATACTGCGCATGCTCGAAGACTACCTCGGCGCGGAGACATTCCAGAAAGGCTTGAACAAATACCTGACAACACACCAGTACGACAACGCGACCCGAACCGACCTGTGGAACGCGCTCGGAGAAGTGTCCGGCGAGCCGGTTGCGGAGATAATGGACAGTTGGGTGCTGCAGACCGGCTATCCAATGCTGGATGTCGGCATCGAGCGCGAAGACGGCAATATCAACCTGCACATGATGCAGCGCCGGTTCGTATATGACGCCATACTTGAAGATAGCCAGGCGGACGAAACACTTTGGAAGGTGCCAGTCGGCGTGTACACTTCCAACGGCAGTGAGAGCGCGTCTAAGCTGATGGACACGAAGCTCCTGGCATGGGATGTGCCCGACAACGGCGCTGCGGACGACGCATGGACGAAAATCAACCCCGTGCAGAACGGTTTCTATCGTGTGCGCTATTCCAGCGCGGACTTGCAGAAGCTCGTTGAACCAATTCGCTCCAAGACGCTGACGCCCATCGACCGGCTCGGCATTCAGAATGACGCATACGCGCTCAGTCGCGCGGGCATTATCCCTGCGACAGACTTCCTCACGATAGCCGAGGCGTATCGCAGCGAAGACAACGCGCCGGTATGCGCCGACCTATCGTCCAACCTGGGCGGCATGGACAATCTGCTTGCGGACGAGTCGTTCTACGGTAATTTCCAAGCGTTCTCGCGCAGTGTGTTCCAGCAAGTCGCCGCGAGCGTCGGCTGGGACGAGAAGCCTGGCGAGTCGCACATGGACGCTCTGCTTCGCAGCACAGTGCTGAACCACATCGGCGGCAACGACGACGAAGACACTCTACGCGAAGCCGCCGCCCGCTTCTCCGCCTACGCAGACGACCCGAGCAGTGTTAGCCCGGACATTCGCGGTATGGTCTTCCGCCTAGCCGCGAAGCGTGGCGGCCGCGCCGAGTACGATGCGATGTGGCAGCTCCGCGCCGACACGCCGTTGCAGGAAGAAAAAGTGCGCTTCCTGTATGGGCTGTCGTCGTTCGAGGACAAGGCGCTGCTCGCAGAAACGCTGAACCGCTCGCTCGGCGACGAGGTGCGCGTGCACGAAACGGTGAGCGTGATGACGCTGGTCGCCGGCAACACGCAGGGACGCGACCTCGCGTGGCAATTCCTCAAGGACAACTGGGCGGAACTTGACAGACGCTACGGCGAAGGCGGCTTTGCCATCATGCGGCTCGTGGGCATCGCATCCGCGTTCACCACGCTGGAAATGCGCGACGATGTGGAGCGTTTCTTCACGGACAACCCCGCGCCCGGCGGCGAGCGCACCGTGCGCCAGTCTCTGGAACGCATCCGCCTAAACGCCGCGTGGCTAGACCGCAACCGCGACGAGTTAGCGGGGTGGTTCGTCGGCTAGACAGAAACATCCTATGCCTTCTGTAACTTACTACTAGGCTCTGTGGACAATTCACAATTAGGCCCGCATTCCTGCGGAAGCAGGAATCCAGCGCCTCCAAGTGGCGTCAATATATCAAAATGCTACATTAGAGGTTCTGGATTCCCGCTTTCACGGGAATGCCCCAATTGTCCATACAACCTAGTAACGGCTTTGAATTTCGCACAGTATAGTCTCCTTACAGTCATCTACAAGAAGAGTTGTGGACTTCTTATAAACATAATGCTGTTTTCGACAATCACTCCCGCAAAAAAAACCGCACCGCCTCCGCAAACTCCCCCGCCTGCTCCAGCATCATCATGTGTCCCGCGCCCGTTATCGTCTGCGCCGTCGCGCCCGATATGCGGCTGGCGAATTCGCTGCCGTAAGATGGTGGCACTATCTTGTCTTGCTCGCCCACGACGACTAGCGTATCAGCCTTGATGCGCGACATTCGCTTTTTCAAGCCCTTGTCGGGGATTGGCCATAGGAACTTGCCGACGGTCGCCAAGGATCGCACGCGCTCGATTATCTGCGTGCCGCGTTCTAGGTCGTCTTTTGGTTCGGGCATCAGGTTTTCCGCCGCATCCGAATTCGCGTGCGCGAACAGCACATTGCGCAGTTCGTTGGCTGGCGTGGCAAAGTAGTCCACGCCGGGATCGTCATCCAGCCAGAGGCCTGCCGGCGCAGCGAGCACCAGCTTGCCCACGCTCGTCGGGCGAAGCGCCGCCATCTCCGCGGCTATCATCCCGCCTAGAAAATGCCCCGCAATATTCGGAGCTTCCAGTCCGAGCGCTTCCAGCAGGTCGAAGTGGTACAGCGTCAGGTCGAGCATATCATCAATGTCGTCGGGACCGGGCGCGCCATCCACAAAGCCCGGTTGCACCGGCGCATACACGGTGAAGTCTTCCGCGAGCGCGTCCAAGAACGGATGCCACCCACGGTAGCCAAATGCGCCGTGCAGATATACCAGCGGCTCACCGCTGCCCTTGCTGGCGACTTGCACATCGCCGCCGCCAATCGCCAAGACCTGTTCATTCTGCTGCGAGACCATTTCAAACTCTACCTCTGATGAATTCGAGATGTTAAAGAAGTAAGAACACTGCGCTTACTTCCGCGCAAGATATGGGCAGGCATCGCAGCCTGCCCAACAGTAGCTTCATTTCGCACCGCCCGCCTACGGACCTGCCGACGCCATACCCGCGACTTCGCGCTCTTCGATGGGTTGCGGCCACCAGTGGTCTTCGTATTCGTCCCACATGCCTTGCAGTTCAGGGTACACTTCCGTGGCGAACAGTTCGGTGTTCTTCATCGTCAGGTCTTTGGGCATGCTGCCAATCTGCAACAGCACCATCAGATGCCCCACGCGCAAGCCTTCAACCGCGCCACGCAGGTTCTCGATGACGGTCTTCGGGCTACCGGCAATCACATAGCCCTGCTCTACGAAGTCGTCCCAAGTCATCGCCTGCCTCGTCTGGTTCGCCGCCGCGCCGAGCTGCGCCACCGCGCCTGCTTTCAGCGTGCGTATTGTGCGATAGCCGGGCGCGTCCGCGAAGCCTTCATATACATGCAGGCACTTCTTGTAGAAGTATTCCACATGCTCAGCGTAAAGTTCCTTCGCCTTCTCATCGGTCTCGGCAACGCACACCAGTTGCAAGAATCCGGCACGATACGGGTTGTCATCCGTGCCGAGCCGCTCCATCTCTTTCCAGAAGCCGTCCATCACCTGGATGCCGCGCTTGTAGCCGGAGTAGCTCAGGTAGCAATAAACGTAGTTCATGCGGCTGGTCCATTCCCAAGTCTCCACGCTGCCGCCACCTGGAATCCACACGGGCGGATGCGGCTTTTGGAGCGGTCGCGGCCAGATGTTGGCGTAGCGCACCTGGTTATACTTGCCGTTGTACGAGAACATCTCCGGCTCGGTCCAAGCCTTCATCACGAGGTCGTGCGCTTCGTAGTACTTCTCGCGCAAAATCGCCGGGTTGACACCATAAGCGAAGTTCGTGTCCATGGATGTGCCGACCGGAAACCCCGCGACAAGCCTGCCGCCGCTGATGCAGTCGAGCATTGCGAACTCCTCGGCGACTCGCAACGGTGGGTTGTACAACGCGAGGCTGTTTCCCAGAACGATGATCGCGGCGTTGCTAGTGCGGCGGGTCAGCGTGGCGGCGGTGATGTTCGGGCTGGGCATGATGCCGTAAGCGTTGTTGTGATGCTCGTTGACGCAGATGCCGTCGAAGCCAACCTCGTCCGCGAACTCCAGCTCGTCAAGGTATTCGTTGTAGAGTTGATGCGCTTTGTCCGCCTCGAACAAATGACTGGGCACATCGACCCAGACGCTGCGATACTTGTCCTCGAAGTCCTTCGGCAAAAACCGATAGGGCATCAAGTGGAACCAGCTAATCTTCATTGAATACCTCCGTTGTTTATTCAGACATGGATGGGCAGATATGTATGGACGTAATTAAACCTTTACCGGCGATTGGTCGTTTCGCACGATGTGAACATTGGCGAGTTCTACTCTATACGCTCCAAAAGCGAGAGCAGTTCCTTCACATCTGCGATCTGCTCCCGGATATAGTCAATCGGCCTTGTGTCCTTGTAATAGTTGTTGTGCAAGCCGTGAGCCACATCGAACAGGGTTCTTATGCGCGGATTCCGCTGCTCCCTGTCAAGGTTCCTGACAAGCGTAAAAGCGTCAGTGTGCGTCTCATACTTCCAGCCACGATTATCCGCGACCACTTTCAGCCGATGCGCGACCGCGCCCCACGCCTTTTCGGACGCCTGCAGCCTGTCGCCCGCTTCCAGCATCTCTTCCGCATGCCGAATCAGGCGACGGCTGTGTACATCATGGCTTTCTATGGGTTGCTCCGGGAGCGTCATACGAACCTTTCGTTGTATTTGGCTTCTAGTCGTCCTCAAGCGTGCTGGTGTCGCCTTCGGGCAGGCCGAGTTCGCGGGCCTTTAGCAGGCGCCGCATTATCTTGCCGCTGCGAGTCTTGGGCAGAGTGGGCACAAAATCCAGCTCGCGCGGAGCGACCGCGGCGGCTAGCTTCTGACGGCTGAATCGCATTATATCGCGGCGCAGGTCGGCGGACTCTTCGTAGCCGTCCTTCAGTGAGACGAACGCCTTCACGACTTCCATCGCTATGGGGTCAGGCTTGCCGATTACGCCAGCCTCCGCGACCGCCGGATGCTCAATCAGCGCGCTCTCTACCTCGAATGGTCCGACGAGATGACCTGCCGTGTTGATGACATCATCGGCGCGTCCGACGAACCAGTAGTAGCCGTTCTCGTCCACACGCGCAGTGTCACCGGTGATGTACCAGCCCTTGCGGAAGCGCGAGTTGTACATTTCGCTGTTGTTCCAGTAGCCGTGGAACATCGATGGCCAATTCGGCCGCACGACCAGATTGCCGTCCTGTCCTACCGGCACTTCGTTGTATTCGTCGTCCACGATGCCAAGCTCCACGCCCGGAATGGGCCTGCCCATCGAGCCGGGCACAACATCTTGGCAGGCGTAGTTCGCGCACATTATCGCGCCGGTTTCGGTCTGCCACCAGTTGTCGTGGAACGGCATGCCAAAGACTTCGTTGCCCCAGACGACCGCCTCAGGGTTGAGCGGTTCGCCCACGCTCGCCATAAAGCGCAGCGCAGACATGTCATAGCGGCGCGGTATATCGTCGCCCGCCTTCATCAGCATGCGAATCGCCGTCGGCGCGGTGTAGAACACAGTTACATTGTAGTCTTGAATGAGCTGATACCACTTGCTCGCGCGGAATCCGCCTTCGTAGATGAGCTGCGTGACGCCGTTCGTCCACGGCGCGAGCATGCCATAGGATGTGCCGGTTACCCAGCCCGGGTCTGCCGTGCAGAAGTATATGTCGTCTTCCTGCAGGTCGAGCGCCCACTTGCCGGTCGCGTACTGCTGCACGACCGCCTGATGCCGGTGCACGGCGCCCTTGGGCTTGCCGGTCGTGCCGGATGTGTAGTGCATTATGGAGTAGTCGTACTGGCTTGTGGCGACGGTCTCAAAGTTCGCGGTCGCCTTCGACATTTCCTCTTCGTAGCTCAGGTCGCCGGACATCAGCGGCTGTGGGTCGCGGTTGTGCTTGTTGACGATGAGCATGTGCTGCAACTCGAACAGCTCGGGAATGACGGGCGTAATTTTGCGCCGCAGATCCGGCTGAGTAACGAGAACCTTCGCCTCGCTGTCCAGCATCCTATCCTTCACCGGGTCCGGCCCGAATGCCGAGAAGAGCGGTCCCGCGATCGCGCCGACCTTTAGGATTCCGAAGAAGGCGAAGTACAGTTCAGGCAGCCGTTCCATGTAGATGAACACGCGGTCGCCCTTTTCGATGCCAAGGCTCTTCAGCACATTGGCGAACTTGTTGGACTGCTCCTTCATCTGCCCGAAGGTGTAGGTTTCCTTCTCGCCGTTCTTGCCTTCCCATATCATGGCAATCTTGTCGCGGTTGCGTCCGTTGGCGTGGCGGTCGATAGCCTCGTGCGCCTTGTTCAAGCCGCCGCCGGGCTGCCAATCGAGTTCGTCGTACATCCGCTGCCAGTCGAAGTTGCCGCGAACCTTGTCGTAGTCGAGGTTCGGCTTCGTCTCCATGTCCTCGATGGCAGGCTTGCTTATGATGGGAAATGAAGAGGTAGTCATAGTGATGCCTCCGTGGGTTATCTCACCGGCGCAGCATTGCGACAACGCCAGCCCAGTTTCCGCCAATCCATTCGAGCGCCGCGCGCGTCATCCGGCGCAAAAACACGACGCAGCGAATACAGATTATCGCTGCGCCGTATTATACACGAATGGTTGCGGATATGAAGTGTGGCGTTTGCTGCTTGAGCCATAGAGTGCGCGGCAGTCGTTTGGCTCACAACGACACAGAAGCCCGCGCAAGGATTATCCAAGGCGGACTTCTGATAACTAGGTCAGGGTTAGCCTGACGGAATGGGTATTCGGCTTACTTTTGTCGCCGTTCAAGTGTGATGTCGGAAAGCTCTATGCTTTGCCCACTGCTCTGACCCTGCGTACCGGAACTAGCTGCCTCAATAGTCAGCGTGAAATCGCCGAGTGTGTTGGCGTTATAGGTGGTCAGGTCAAGCAGGTACGATTTGCCTTGGGTTGGCGTCCATGTGATTCGGGAGTTGGAGTTGCTGCCCCGAACGATGTCGTCGTTCTCATCTATGAATGTCAAGACGCTAGGGTCGTCATCATACTCCCATAGGAGCATGTAGGTGTCTTCATTGGATGTCAGTGTGGCAGTCCAATCCACGGACGCGGAAGTCGCCTTAAAGCCTACCCATCGGTAGTACCTGTCGCCACTCGCGGCATTGGGAAGTTCAGCCGGATAGACGCATTCCGCATCATCAATCCAAGAACCTGTCACCGTAACGGGCGAAGCGCCTGTTGGGAGAAGGAGTTCGCATGGGTCTGGCTCAGGTGTTGGGGTGGGCGTGACTGTCGGAGTAGGCGCGCCCGGCACAAGCGTGGCTGTCGGAGTCGGTGTTGGCGCGTCCGGCACAGTCGTCGGTGTTGGCGGCGTCGTTGGAATCGGCGTCGGCGCTGATGCGCTCGTCTCCAGCGCGGCTACTCTGACGTCCAACGCCGCTATCGTGCTTTGCAGCGAGGTTATCAGACCTTGCAGCGTCGCCATAAGGGTTTCCAGCGCGCTTATCCTGGTCAGCACTTCTTCCGGGACTTGAGGCACGACGGGCGTCGGCTCAGGAGTTACAGACGGTATAGGAGTGGGTACAGGAGTATCTATCGGCACCGTCGTAGGGACTTCCGTGGGCATTACGGTAGGCTCAGGCTTGGTGCCGGCCGTAGGAATCGGCGTTGGCTCAGCCGTAGGCGTAGGTTCGGGCGTCGGCGCAGCCACATCGGACGCGGGCAGCTTGGCAAAGCCGTAGCCCCAGGTGTTGTTGGGGACTGCGCCGCGCGCCTCTGCGTTGCTCTTCAGGTAATTGGCTACCTGTTGTGGACTGTAACTTGGGTTGTTCTGCTTGACGAGGGCGGCAAGGCCGGCGACATGCGGGGATGACGCGCTTGTCCCTGAGAAAGGAGAATTATATGAGGATGTCGTTATAGATGACGCTCCAACTATGTCGGGCTTGATTCTGCCGTCAGGCGTTGGCCCTCGACTGCTGTAAAAGTCGATGACATTTGGCTCGCTCCAAGGCGCTGCGCCTACGGCGAGTAATCCAGGATTCGCGCTGTCGGCCGGTTCATTTATGCTGCCGCTCAGCGTGTGATGCTCCAATTCAAGGATGCTAGTTCGCAACTGAATCCAGCTCGGCGCGGTGCCGTCAAAGCTTCCAACCGCTAGGCAGTAAGTTCCGGCGGGAGGCGAAAGGTAAAGGACTTCTTCAAAGGGTATGTCGCTGAGCTGACCGTCTTGAACGTCGATTCCTCCAACAAGTATTGGGAGAATCCGGAGGGGGGATACAAACCGAAAGGTACGGAATAGAGCCAAGTCCAGGTCTTTGCTGGACCCTCGCCAGTTATCATCCCAGCGAAGTTCAGCTTTGATGCGTGAGACACCCTCTTGAACCTCTATCGCATTGCAATTGTCGCCGCTAGTGAAGTTGTGCCAGCCGTCACCGTTCGTATCGCTAAAAGCCCCAAACCAGGTGTTAACAGCGGCGTTGCCTGCCGAGTTCACCCAAACGATGCCGCTTGCGACAGCGGCGTCTGCCACTCTCAAGGCGCTGAAACTCCATATTGATGTGCCATCTCCCGGACCTGTCCAAGTCCAACTCAGCGACATGTTGATGATATCCACGTCTTGGTCAATCATCCAGTTGACAGTGTTTTGCAGGTCGCCCCTTGAAATGGGGTTCGCTATGTAATATTCGGCTTCGGGTGCCATGTCGAATAGCGCTTCGGTTACCGCGGAGCCGTGCTTGCTCCCCGAAGCGTCGATGCAGGCATTGGCGTCGGTGGCTATCACGCCTACATCGGTGTAGCATCTTGCTCGCACATTTCCCGCGGCCGGCAGTTCCGTTCCCATCAGGCTGCGGAAGCCCTCAAAGCCGGTGTCAATGACGCCAATCTTGACGCCCTGCCCCCTGATGCCGGCGGCGTGCCACGCCGGTGCGCCGTGCGCCGCTGCGCCCTCGCTGACGACCGTGCCCTGCGCGGGCTGCGGCGGGACGATGGTGCGGATGCTGATGACGCCGTCCTGCTGGGACGCTTCCGGCAGCAGCGACACAGGGATGTACGCTTCGATATAGTCCACGCCGCCGTTGCGCGGGTCTGCGCCGTTGTCTTTGAGCCAGGCGGCGATGGCGTCGGCGTACCCTTCGGTTATGTAGAGCGTTACGGCAACGGACTGTTCCTGATGGAAGGGCGCACTTGCGGCTGCGGCTTGCGCTGTGAACTGCCCCGTCTCGACCTGCTCGACTATTCGGTTGAGGTTGGAGTCCATGTTGGGGTATTGTTGTGCCTTCTTCTCAGATGCGAGCGCGGCTGCGAGGTCTTCAGCGTTGGAGTTGCCGTGCTGCTCCGTGGTCGGAACGGGCGTTGGCGTGTCGCCCGTCTGCGCGTGGGCTGTGGGCGCGTCGCCGCCTGCGGAGAGCGCAAGCCAAAGAAGTCCGACCGCCGCGACAATCAGACTAAGCGCCGTCAGCTGCTTGACTTGCCCTCGAAGATATTTGTGCATGGTAGAAACCCTCTATTCTTCCGTAATGGATAATTTTCGGCTGAGCGGGACGGCACGGAATCCATGCTGCCGGCGCTCCCGCGTCGAAAGACAGTTGATGTGGTGGAAGAGGAGGGAGGACTACGGGCTGGCGTAGCACATATTTTCGGGGGGGGGGGATAGAACGGACAGGTGACAGCTGAACGGGTTCAGCAATCTGCTGAAACTCATTTGTCTCACCTCTCTTTGGTGCAATTTGCCGATAGGGTTACTGCGGGCGGGTCTGCGGACCAATTAACCAACGCTATGCAATATGCCAAGATAGACAGAGACGAATTCACCAATCCTGATGCCGTCATTCCGCGCCGTATCACTTCCGCATCACACAAGATTTCTCGCTTTGAACCAAATGACAGAGAAAACTTTCATATGAATTCATTTGTTACAGCAGATTCGCATTCTACCACACGAGCATGAAATTGGCATCAGATTACCGTGACGAGACGATTCACAAGTCCCCAATGTTGTCATTCCGAGCGCAGTGATAACAAATTCGCGTCGCTGTACAATGAAACTCTAGGTGCTGCCACTCTTCGGGTAACGCCGTGCGACTGCGCTAGTCGCCCAACCAATTGATATAATTCGGTGCGCCGGTTGAGTCTCGGAGACATTTTCGCAATTGCTTATCGAGTAGAGCGCCAAACGGGAGGGACACATGAACAACTTCGACAAGATGCAGCGGCGACTGGCAGCGGGAGAGACTATATTGATGGACGGCGGCATGGGTTCGGAGATTGAGCGGCGCGGGTTCATCAGCCCCACCACTTGGTCGGGCGGGCCCATGCTTACCCATCCCGAACTAGTCCGCGACATCCACCAGGAATACATCGAAGCAGGCGCCGAAATCATCATCACGAACACCTTCGGCACGGGCCGCGACATGCTGGAAGTCGGCGGCATCGAGCACAGAGTCGATGAGGCGAATCGAAACGGCATCGAGGCATCCGTGCAGGCAAGACGAAACGCTGGCGCGGAGGACTCTGTGGTCATCGCGGCGTCCATATCCACGATGCGACCCAAGGCGCACGCCGAAGTGCCGGTGCCATACGAGAATGCGCTCGACACATACCGCGAGCAGCTGGCCGAGCTTGCCAAAGGCGGCGCGGATGTAGTGGTCGGCGAGATGCTGATACGCATATCGGACGCCCTGGCAGTGGTCGATGCCGCCTCGGAGTTCGGTCTGCCGGCATGGGTCGGGCTGTCCACAGTCCGCGACGGCGACGAGCTGTACCTAGGCATCGAGAACAGGCACGGCGGCGAGAGCCTGCAAGACGCGATGGACGCTATAGCAGACAAGGACATCGCATCGGTGTTCGTGATGCACACGCCGGTGGACGAAGTGGCGCCCGGCTTGGAGATAGTCCGGAAGAGCAGGACAGGCACATTCGGCGCATACGCGCACTTCGCCCGTCCGGAAGACCCGGCAACCGCGCGCACCGTCCTGGACCCGCAGCAATACCTAGCATACGCCAAAGGCTGGCACAGGCAAGGCGCGCGCATAATCGGCGGCTGCTGCGGCACCACCCCCGCCCACATCCGCGCGCTGGGGGAGTGGCTGCGCGGCGATTAAATCGGAGCGCGTCAGTTGGGCGCATGGCGGCTCGCCAGACTTCCATCCACTGCACATGGGTAGCCTGACGACAGGCTTCATTTTCGGATTATGCGCGCCATTGCCACTAACATTGTGAAAGTTCAGGCATGCCGATAAAATGCTAACCACGATGTCGTTCCCGACGCGCCATCACACACCATTTCCAGCAACGCAGTTCATATTTTCATTACAACGGACAGCCCTATTAACAGCCGCACGCTAAGCGCGTTCACCACGCCGTCAGGCACGGATTAGGCACGCACTAAGCACCCATGAATCACGGCTTACCACACGAGGTAACACATGCCACACATTTCCGATGAAACGCTAGAGATCCTACGCGCCATCCCTACTCAGACGCTTATCGACGCGCAGTGGGTCAAGGGCTGGCCTATGAGTTACATATCAGGCGCGTTGCCACTTCAGCAAGGGCAGCATATGGCTGGCAGGGCGGTTACGCTGCGGTTTGTGCCTCATCGGCCCGACCTGGCGGCGGACAAGCCGAAAGGCGCAGACTCCGCCGAGTATGTCGCCATCGAGATGTGCGGTCCGGGCGAGGTGCTGGTGATCGACGCGATGGGCTGGAAGTATAGCTCGGTCGGCGGCGACATCAAGTTCCTGCGAATGAAGCAGCTCGGCGCGGGCGGGCTGGTTACCGATGGCGGCGTGCGCGACAGCGTGGCGCTGAAGGAATACGGCTTCCCCGTGTATTCGGCGAGCCTCACCGCCAAGCAGGGACCGGCAGAGTTCTGGCCATGGCAGGTAAACGACGCAGTCCAATGCGGCGGCGTTCTAGTACGCCCGGGCGACGCGATTGTGGGCGACGATGACGGCGTTGTGGTCGTACCGCAGAGCATCGTCGATGAGGTGATTCAGATAGCACACGAACGCGAGGAAGTCGAAGAGGTCGTGAAAGCGCAGTTGGAAATCGAGCAGTGCTCGCCAGGGAAGTACTATCCGTTCAATGATGCGACATGGCAGCTGTTCGAGGAGAAGACTGGCAAGAAGCCGGGCTAGTCGTCGCCCGTCTGAGGCTCATGCGTGTACGCGAATTGAGTCAGCACGCTGTTGACGCCGTTCAGCCGCGCCTGCTCCAGTTCGGCATCCGACACCCTTTACCCTGCGCCATGATTTCCGCTCGCAGCTCTTTGCCTTGGGCCTCTATGTCTTTGCCCTGCGCGTCTATCTTCGCTTCCAGCCTGCCGCTCTGCGAATTCATCTGCCACATAAGCGCGAACATTGCAAACAACAGGCCCACTATGATAACCACTGTGCTGAGTAACTGCACCGATGCCGTATCCAAAGCCGTCTCCTTGCGTTCGCTGCGCTGCGGAAGTCTCTATCTCCACAAGGCGATTATAGCATGTAAGCGCCTTGTTATAGCCCTCATAAGTTGCCAGTTGCCCGCCTATGAATTAGACTTTACTCGCGGCGCTAATGCCGCGCAGTGAATCCATTGGCAACTAAATGAAGTCATAGCGAAGAGGAGAAGATCAAATGGAAGAGCGAACCAGAGTATTCGCGGCGGGCGAGAATCAGCTCACGCTGCTGGGACCAGAGATTACCGTTGGGCAGACCGCGCCGAACTTCACGGTGTCGGGCGGCGGCTTGCGGCAGCTGACACTGGACGATTACGCAGGCAAGGTGAAGATTATCGCCTCCGTGCCGTCGTTGGATACCGGCGTATGCAGCGACGAGACCAAGCAGTTCAGCGATTTCGCCAAGTCAATGTCCGATGATATCGTGGTGCTGACTATCAGTATGGACCTGCCCTTCGCGCAGGCTCGCTGGTGCGGCGCGAACGAGGTGGACAACGTGGAAACCGCGTCCGACTTCAAGTCGCGCGAGTTCGGCGATAGCTACGGCGTCCATGTGAAGGAAAACGGCCTGCTCGCCCGCGCGGTCTTCGTGCTGGACAAGAACAACGTGGTTCGCCATGTGGAATACGTGCCACAGATAGCGCAACTGCCAGACTTTGACGCTGCTCTTGCCGCAGCCAACGCAGCGGCCGCATAACGATGCAACGCTTGGGCGTATGAGTTCCTCAAGGTCAAACGCGACATAAGCGCGCTGAACCGCAGTAGCGCTTTACGACACGAACATATGAAAGCGGCACCGCCCAGGCGATGCCGCTTTCCTTTACCATGTTCAATTACCCGGTCCATTGCCATATTCTGCCGGGCTCAGCCGTCTCGCCTGATTTGTAAAGAAAGCGCTTCGCAGGGATTGGGGCGGCCGGTCGTTTCGCCTAGCGGTATGACTTCGGCGCGCAGGCTGCCGGGTGTGAGTTCGAGCAAACCAACGCCGCCTAGCCGCAATTCTTTATGGCGCGGGAATGTGAGGCTGCCGGTGTTCATAATCACCACGCCCTCGCGTTCGTACAGCGTTTCCTGATGCGTATGCCCGCCTATCATTATGTCCATTGGCGTGGGAAACTTCGCGCGCAGATTCTCCATCGGGCGATGCTCTCCCAATTCATGCACCATGCCAATGCGCCAGCCCTCCACTTCTAGCGTCTGCACTTCTTTTGAACGACTGTCGTCATAAGGGTCGTTGTTACCGGTAGCGCACAGCACAGGTGCGAACTGTTCGCACCAGTCCAGCACACGCGTGTATATCAAGTCGCCGCCGTGCAGTATCAGGTCAACCGAGCTGAAGAACTCGGTCGGTTCGGGGCCCAGCTCGTCTAGGTCGCGTATCATATTCGGCAGGTGTGTGTCCGTTAGGAGCCCGATTCTCATCAATAATCCTTACTTAAATCCTTACTTAATCTTCATTCTTCGCCTGTTTCATTAGATAGCTGCCAGAAGGATACAGCACTAATATCACCAGTGTGTCGATTTCCGTCCACCACGCGAAATCATTCTCCAAGTTCAGGACGAACGCAATCCACGAGCGGATGAACCAGAGTATCGCTACGATGGTTGCCCAAAACAGCAGGTTTGCCTCGAAATACTCTCTGGTTAGCCCGCCATCGCTTTCGGACTGATCAAGCACACGCTTACGTTGGAATGATACGACAAGCGCCATCAATAGCCCAAGCAGTATCAGTATGTCGAGCCACCACCATATCGCATTGGCACCTATTTCCACAGGAATGACTAGCCGATAAACATGGCTGAAGCTGAAGAACACAAAGACTGCCACAGCCACGATTGCTTGATACAATCCGAGCAGATACTTCACGTTTAGCATATTACTTCCTCCCTGTTAGACTCATTTTAGACTCATTAGACTTAGCTTCTGCATTCACTTCAACGCACTTCGCCGGCGAATCGGTATCTTACCACACTTAATATAGAGTGTACATTATAATAAGTAAGCCACTACATTCACATGTGTAAGACGATTTCACAATTGCAATTTTTCTCTGTCTTTCCGAACGCAGTAAGGAATCTGAAGCATGTCCCTGCGAAGACAGGGATCGTTGCATGCAAACCTGTTTCCGACTTTAGATTTCTCGCTTCGCTCGAAATGACAAAGACAGCGCAAAATGACAACATTAGGGATTTGTGAAATCGTCTCTCATGTGCTGAAACGCAAGCTCAGGATTTCCGATAAGGCTGGTTCCATGTCATGCGTTTCGCCTCCGCTCTGACTGACGTGCAACGCGGATGTTCCACCATACTATAAGCGGCGTTATGACTATAGTGGGCAGAATCCACGGAATCCACTCAGGTTCCACGCTGACATTCACCACTAGCACGGCGGTTACGGTGGCGATTGTGCCTGCCAGCATGTTAGTCAGATGCCGTTGGATTCGCTGCACTCTGGGCGTAGTCGCAGCACGGTAATATCGCGCGTCCACAACGCTTAGCGCAAGCGCGATTGCACCGAATATCGCCAGCGTAACCCACTGGCTGCTTCCCTGCATTCCAATATACGCCGCGTAGAACCACATCAGCAGCGCCGTCAGCGCCATCACCGCAATCGCAATCCAATCGACCGGCTGCGCGCTGCCGCTATAATTCTTCGCAAACCGCCAGCCTGCGAACACCAAGTAGAAGCTGAAGAAAGCGATGAGCAGCAAGAATATGTCCGCGCCGAGCATCGCTAGCGGCACTGCGGTCAGAAACACCAGCGTCATCGCGAGGGCATAAACCCTGCCCGCGCGTACATGGTTCACACCGCCCTTCGCGGTCAGTAGTGCTACGACGGCAGTCAGCAGCGCGACCGTGCCAGCGCAGATGTGCAGCCAGAGGAGTGCGTTCGCGACGCTGTTCATCGGCACCCCCTTTGGCATTGCCTTTCTAATCAACGTTGACAGGGACGGGATGGTAGCCCTTACCCTGCCCTTTCCCCGTCGAGCCGGGAAGGACATAGGCTACCGTCGAACAGCCTGACTAACCCTATCGTCCGTACACTGTGCGTTGACTGAAACGCTTGCTTGTGCTACCTTTTCGCCGTCCGAATTCGCTGCTTGGGTGTTTCACACGCTAACAGAACGGACGCCAATCATTCAAGTTCTTTGATGACAATTGTCATAAGCCAATTGTCATCCTGAACATCAACACTATGAACATCACTTGAACGGAGGGAAACTATGCCTCAGCGCAGAGAAGCCGCGATAGTCGGCATCCATGAGTACCCGCTAAGGGTGGTGGGGCCCGGCACCAGCGCACTGCAAATCAAGGCGGTATCGGCAATCAAGGCACTCGAAGACGCCGGGCTGTCCGCCAATGACATCGACGCGGTATATGACACCGGCTCGCACCAGGGCATCGGCGGTCTCGGCATCTCCGAGTACCTAGGACTAAAGCCAAGGGTCATCGACAACACGGCAGTCGGCGGTACATCATACGAGTTCCACGCCAACCACGCCGCCAAGATGATCGCAGCCAGCAAATGCGAAGTCGCCCTGCTCACTTATGGCTCGACGGCGCACTCGGACAGACGCAACATCGGCACCGCAGGCGGCACAAGCGTTGGACCGGCGACTCCCGCAGGCAATATGGAAGATTCCTGGGGACAGACTCTCATCGCCAACTATGGCATGGTCAAGAACCGCCACAAGTTCCAGTACGGCACGACTGACGAGCAGTTCGCCGAAATCTCGATCGTAACGCGAAAGCACGCGATGCGCAATCCCGAAGCGGTCAAGGCGATGACCGACCTCGAGTTCGTGGGCGTGAACGAGATTACCGTCCAAGATGTGTTGGACTCGCGCGTTATAGCGCATCCCCTCCATCTGCTCGAATGCTGCATGATTTCGGACGGCGGCGGCGCGGTCATCATCGCATCCCCGGAGGTCGCCGCGAACTGCCGAAAAAAGCCCGCGTGGATTATCGGCACGGGCGAGGCGACCAAGTATCGTGAGAACGGCGGCGACATCACCGTCAGCGCAGGCGCGCAGTCCGGTCCCATCGCCTTCGCGGACGCCGGCGTTACGCCGGGCGAGATCGATGTGCTGATGGCATACGACTCATTCAGCATCACGGTGATGTGCATGATCGAAGACTTGGGCTTCTGCAAAAAAGGCGAAGGCGGAGACTACCTGAGCCAGCGGCATCTCGGCTTCGACGACCCGCGCAAGCCCGCCATGAATACGGACGGCGGCGGCTTGTCATCGAACCATCCCGGCGAGCGAGGCATATTCCTGCTATTCGAGGCGGCGCGGCAGTTGCGCGGCGAATCAACTTCGCAAGTGCCGGACGCCAAACTCGCGGTCGCGGTTGGCAACGGCGGCTCCCTTGGCTCTCGCCACGCGACAGGCGTTACGATACTCGCTGCCGACTAGCGCGAATCCCTGACACCTGAACCCTGATACCTAGGAGACTGAACAATGGCAGGACAGAGACCACTACCCAGATTTCCGGAGCCGGATACCGAACCCTTCTGGGAGGCAACAAAGCGCCACGAACTCATCTATCAAGTCTGCAACAGCACCGGCGAAGTCATATTCTACCCGCGCAAATACTCCCTTCACTGCGACCCGGACGACATCACTTGGCGCACATCAAAGGGCGAAGGCGAAGTCTATACCTTCAGCGTGGTGATGCAGAGCCGCCATCCCGCGTTCGCAGACTTGGGCCCCTACGCGGTAGCCTATGTCGATCTCGACGAAGGCTTTCGCATTATGACGAACATCGTAGGCGTGGACAATCCGGTGGAAGACATCCACTGCGGCATGCGCGTCAAACTTGTCTGGCAAGACCAAGGCGAAGGCGAAGTTTCACTGCCGATGTTCGAGCCTGCGTAGCGCTATCTAATCGCCGTCTGCGCGCTCTGAATGCGCCGGCGCCGACACGATTCCGCAATTTCATAGATTTCAGTACGGTCGCCGTAGTAGAAACATAAGCCATAGTTTTGTTATGATTGTGTTGTTCTGCTCGGCGGCTGTCTGCGTCTGGCAAATCATCTACCATACAAGGAGATTGGCAAATTCGCAGCCTGCAACTACCGTGCGCGAGCCCGAAATCGCATCGGAATCATCAAAGAAACACTACGATATAGCAAACACAAAACCTTGAATAGGGAGAGCCACAGAAATGCCAAACGCAAATGGTTCGGTAATGACGATTGACCGCGTCGCTCTATCCAGTAACAGGACGGCAACGGCCGTCGCGCTGCCCGATTACGACAAGAACCGATTTGAAGAGGTCGGCTTCCTCACCGCTATGACGCTGGTGCTGCTAGGTAACTACTCGCAGACCGGACACTTCGGCGGACCACTTGCCTACACTCCGTACACCGTGATGTCGCACCTCGCCGGTCCTGAAAACGGCGGCATGCGCTTCGACTACCGCCGCCCTAAGCACCCTTACGCGGACAGGTTCATGCTTGCCGGCGGACACAACGCGCCGGTAACCTACGCGCTCTGGATGATTATGGGCGAAGCGCTCGCTCGCAAGCACGCAAAGACCGGCGACCCGCGCTACGCCGTTGACCATGTGCAAGGCATGCTCAGCATCGACTGCCTTGGCTTTAGGCGCGGCGCCGGCGCACTCGCCACATTGCTCGAAGATTTCGACCTGACGTACGCGCCGGAAATGCAGCAGGCAAAGATTCGCGGCATTCGCTCTCTCGCAGGACACTCCGAGACAACCGACCTGACGAACGATGTCAACGGCGGTCCGTCCGGCATCGGCATCGCTACGGCGGCGGGCAAGGCGGCATTCTGGGACATGATGGGGGCACCGGATAGCCTGAAAATTATGGCTATCGAAGGTGAGTTCGCCATGACCTCCGGGCACTCGCAGGAGATGAAGACGGCAGCCGTTGCCCAGCAGGTCGGCAAGCGCCTGCGCATCCTGCTGTCGTACAACAACGCCGGTATCGATGACGAGCTTATCGGCGGCGTCATTCAGCCGCAGTACGATGAATACCGCATCGAAGACCAGTGGGCGGCTTACGGCTGGAATGTCTTTACCATCGACAACGGCAACGACTACGACCAAGTGCTCGGCGTCCTGAAGGCGATGGAAGACTGGGATCCCACTGACGACCGACCGATGATTGTCGTGGGCAACACGGTGAAGGGCTGGTGGCCCGGCGCGGTTAACGGCAGTCTGCCCGGCTACGGCGACCAGATTGTCAGCTACGCGAGCCATCCCTACGGCTTCCCGTTCAACGGCGACTACTTCACCGCGCTGGCGTCCACATTCGAGAGCCGCTTCGGTGTAGAGTTTGAAGGCATCCGCACCGGCAACGCGGCGACCGATATGCGCGAAAGGCTGCTTGAGTTCAAGCGCAACATCGATGTCGCAATGTCCGTGCTGGAGCAAAACGGGCTGGGGGACTGGCTCGCCGACCGACTCGTGGAAATCGGCGACAGCGTGGACGACGACATGCCGCTGCGCATCGACCGCAATGTTGACCCGTTCCTAGACGACCGTCTCGCCGTGGACAACCTGCCCGTCGAAGAGCAGACCGTCAGCATCGCCAACAAGGTTACCGGCGAAGAGAAGGATGTCTCCATCAAGCTCTTCGAGGAACCCGGCAATGTGCGTGGCACGCGCCGCGCAATATCCGAAATCGTCAAGTATGTGAACTACATAACGGACAACAGGTTCGTTATCGTGGCGGCAGACCTTGCCGAGTCCATCAACGTCGAGCACGGTGGGCTTTGGGGACACTACGATCCGGTTACCAACCCGACCGGCACGCGGCTGAAGGCGGCGATTCAGGAAGCGGGCAATGTCTCAACGGCGGTCGGCTTCGTCGGGCAGTCGGCTTCGCTTGACCCGGAGCAGCATGTGGGCGTCTGGGCGCTCAGCGGCAGCTACGGCGCATTCACGCCGCTTATGTACCTGCCTGCCCGTGTGTGGAGTCAGCAAAATCAGGACAGCCCGTTCCGCGTCGGCGTGCTGAACATTCTCGCCGGACACTCCGGACCTGAAACCGCCGCGGACGCGCGCACGCACTTCGGCATTTTCGCGCCGCAGGTGTGGAAGCTCTTCCCGCGCGGACAGGTAGTCACGCTCAGCTTCTGGGACTACAACGATGTCGCGCCGGGATACTTCGCCGCAGCCGAGATTGCCGCGCGCGATCCGAAGGTTGGCGTTATCGTGCTGGAAGTGGCGCGCCCGGACTTCCCCGTCGCAGACCGCAGCACATTCGCGGACACCGATCTTACCGCAGCGGCAAAGGGCTTCTATGTCATCCGCGACTTCGACCCGGACAAGCCCAAGCAGGGCTATGTGGTAGTGCAAGGTTCGTCGTCAACGGTCAACTTGGTGAACGCGCTGCCGCGCCTCGAAGCCGACGGCGTCAATGTCAAGGTTATCGCCGCGATTAGCGAGGAACTATTCGCGCGCCAGCCCCAAGAGTACCGCGATTCCGTGTTCCCGCCTGAGGCAATCTACGACATGGCGGTCGTAACCACCGGCACGCGTCGCATGTGGCCCGTGCAGAACGCAGGACCTCTGACGGACGAGTACTCGCTGGTGTCCGACTGGGACAACCAGTGGCTAACCGGCGGCACGGAAGCCGACGTAATCGCCGAGGCGCACCTCGACACCGAATCCATCTACAACGGCATCAAGCGCTTCGCGCTAGACCACGACGCGCGCATCAGCCGGCAAGCAGGCTTAGTCGCAGCACTAAAGTAGTCGCCAAGTCTCATCAATCAAAATGCAGGGGCAGGTCTCGTACCTGCCCTTTTCCTTTATTCCGCGGCGGTTCCCGTCAAACTTGTGCCATCCCTGCTTATGCGATAACTTCTGGAGACAGAAACATTCGTCTGGGAGGTTAATGAGATGCTGACCGAATACGAAACCGGCTTTACGATACTGGAAACCCCCGAACTTGCCGGCAGCGCCCTGCTCGCGAATGTTGCGGACAGGCTGGAATACCTGCTCGCAGACAGAAGGAACAAGGCTTCCTCCGTCTCCACTGAACGCGAGATTTCGGCATCTTTCGGCTATGCAATCATCGGTGCGGACCGATCGCATCCAGTTGACTCAGAACACACCCTTCGTATTCAAGCGAGACTCTGCACCGAAGGGCAGGCGGTTACGGCGCAGGTTCGCACGCGATTCGTTTCAGCCGACGACAACGACCCGGCTGACCTGACGGCTGGCCCCCCGCTCATACTGAAACAGACCGTGGATGACTACGACTGCAAAATTGGAACAGACCAATTCCAATACCATTTCAGGAGGGAAGTGTTTCTGGTTGAGGATGCGCCAACCGCTCGCGATGTGATGGGTTTCATCACCAACCCCAATCGTAAGATTCCTGTCCTCATACTGACAGACGACCCTAACGGTAATACTGCGATAGAACCTCAGCTGGTGTTTGATTATCTGCTCGGATTGGCGTTGGTAGTCCGCTTTGTAGGCAACACTTCGAGCCATATCAAGGATGCCACGAGAGAGGCTTGCTACAACGGCGCAATGCGCTTTTACTGGCCGGGTCGCAGTGTTAGCAAGTTCTACTGGCCATCCGACGCAGCAAATATCAGCCCCGCACAGTTTCAAAGAGACTGCATCGAAAACGCCGAACTTCACGACCTTAATGGCGACTTCGAGCAGATATTCAGTGAAGTGCGGACACGAGTCATTCGTGAGCAAAGAATGGAGCGGGAGCAGTATGCGCACGGAGAGACTTCGGCGCAACTGGCTCAGGCGTTGGAGCGGATATCCGAATTGGAGGAGGAATCCGAAGAAGCCGAGGCGAAGCATGCGCAGACGGTTGACGAACTGCTAGAGCAGCTAAACAGCGTTAGGACGAATTTGACATCGGATTCGGACAGAAACAAAGAAATCCGAAGACAAAGGGCGGAGATAGCGTCGCTGAGGGGGATACGCAAGAAACTGGAAGACGCTAATGGGGAGTTGAGAAGGATTCAGAAAGTAGATGAAGATACAATTGAGAAATTGACCTTGCGAAACAAGGAACTAGCAGCCGCGAACATGCCTGCAATTGCTGGAAACGATCTTGATGACGGACTTCAACTTACAGGCACTGCTCGTATAGACAACATCACCATTCTTAACCATGCCATCAACATTTATCGCGACCCTGCGCGGCGTTATGTCATTAATTCTCTGAGAAAGCGTTACGAAGATGTAGCAGACCTGTGCGATGTCATAGAGCGCATTATGAACAGCGACGACGATGTAAGACGTCTGCGAGAGGCTAAGATAGAAAAGCGCCCTCAGGATGGCATTGATGTGAACCACTTTGAGCACATCATCATGGACAATAGGGCATGTTTTGCCGAAAAGCCCAGACTCTCCACGAGAATGTCCGATGTTCGGCAAGTTCGGAATACCGCCGCTCACCCGAAATACAACGGTATAGATAGCCTTAGGGCGAAGGACGGCATCAACAAGGTGGCGCGCGCATTGAGGGAAATGGACAATAACGATGACAGCAAGCTTGTTGAGCGGTTGCTGTCACTTGTGCGCTAGGATGTGCTACAATATCACCAGCAAGTGGGGACGCGCAGGTTCGACAGGGAGCCGTCTTCGCAAGATTGCAGGCCGAGGCGCCACGCACCGCGTTAAAAGTGGCAAAAAAGTAACTGGCAACGACAAAGAGTTTGCCCTAGCCGCCTAACCGCGGCTACATCCGCCATCTCTTCCCTCCGAGAGAGGTGACCGGGTGCCATATTATCGGGGGAAAGCCTGACAGACGCCGATACGAAAAGGCTTAACCCATCGGCTGGCTCTGCGAAGTGACCCGTCGGTAGGCGCTTCATAGAGCGAGACTCAATTACCGACTAAGCCTGTAGTACATCTTAGCCGAAGGGTTTTCTGGACGGGGAGTGCGACTCTCCCCCGTCTCCACCATTCCGCCCAAAACACACTTTCCGGGCATCACGCACTGCTACGCCCCCTTCCGGTTTCCTCGCCACGCGCCGGCATGGCAAACCAATTGCGGCAGTCCCTACCCTGCTGTCATCGCCCCATACTGCCCATCCTATTCATCCATGTCACTTCCCCTCTCGCCGTATAACGGATGCCACCCAATATGCACTTTGACCTAAGTCAATGCCAGCGTTTATTATTGAGTTTCTGCCAAAGTCGCGGAATAAGCCGCTCAATATGGGGCGAAGGTTCGGTTCAGTGCAATTTACAGCCTGTAAGTGAACCGGAATCAGTTTAGATTGTTTTCAAAGGAGCATCGATAATCATGGCAGACACCAAGCAAACACTGTCCAATCGGCTTAGCAGCCTCCACCGCCTGATGGCAGAGGCACAGATAGACGCTTATCTCGTAACCTCGTCCGACGCCCACCTCAACGAATATGTGCCTGCATACACGCGCCGCCGGACGGCAATCACCGGCTTTCGGGGATCCGCCGGCGACGCCCTGATATGCCCGGACAAGAGCCATCTGTTCGTAGATTCCCGCTACCACATTCAGGCGGACGACGAGGTTGACCACGACAATTTCCGAGTCCACAAGCTCGGGCTTGCCAAGGAAAAGACCCTTCGCCAGTGGTTGACCGAGTTGGAAAAGGAATCGGGAAGCATTCGCGTGGGATTCGACCCATTCGTAGTCTCGATGCAGGAAATCAAAGTGTACAAGTCCGCCCTGAAATCCCCGGATAGCGCACTGGTGCCGGTCAACGTCAACCTTGTGGACGCCGTTTGGGACGAGCAGCCGCAACCGCCTGCCAATGCCATCTATCAGCTGCCGGACGAGGTTACCGGTCGCAGCGTCGCCGAGAAGCTTGCCGACATCCGCAAAGAGATGGATGCTGCGGGCGCAACACTACTGGTACTGACCAAGTTGGACGAGATTGCATGGGTAACTAACCTGCGGGGCGGCGATATTGAATACAATCCTGTGTTCGAGGGCTATCTGGTGATTGACCCTGAGAATGCCACCTGCTTCACCCGAGTCTCTCCCCCCGGCGAGGTAACGGAAGCCCTGACCTCGCTAATCGACTTTCAGCCCTATGATGCCTACTCCGAAGTGATCGAGCGTTACGGCGCCGAAGCCTCGGGCATGGTCTGGCTGGACCCCAGCGGGACAACCATGGGCACCCTGTTGATGCTCCACGAAGATCAAGAGCTACTGGAAATGCCCAATCCAACCGTGGCGTTAAAGGCAGCCAAAAACGAAGCGGAAATTACCGCTGCCCGAAACTCCCACCGGCACGCCGCCGCCGCCAAAATCCGCAGCTTCAAACGCCTACATGACTCAATCAATGCGGGCGAGACTGTCAGCGAAGCGGATTACTGCCAGATATTGTACGACGAGTACTCCAGCGAGGAAGGATTCAGCGACCTCAGCTTCACCACCATCGCCGGTGCCGGCGCCAACGGGGCGATCGTCCACTACGCCGACGCCAGCCCCGACGTTCCCATCCGCGACGATGAACTGTTCCTTGTTGACTCCGGCGTGCAACTCATGGGCGGCACTACGGACGATACCCGCACGGTGGTCGTTGGGGAACCCTCGGCACGCCAGAAGGAAGTTTACACCCTGGTCCTGCGGGGCCACATCAAACTCGCAATGCAGAAATTCCCCGAAGGAACCGGAGGGGTTGCCCTCGACGCCCTGGCGCGTACTTTCCTGTGGAACGCTGGGCTAGACTTCGGGCACGGCACAGGACACGGCGTCGGCGCATTCCTAAACGTCCACGAAGGCCCACAGCGAATCTCTCCCCGTGGCGCAGACGAGCCATTCAAGGCCGGTATGATTGTCTCCAACGAACCCGGCTATTATGAGGCAGGATGGGGCGGCATTCGTCTGGAAAACCTGTACGTTGTCCTCCCGGACGAGGAGCTTCCAGAGCATCCCGATGGAAGGAAGTGGCTGCGGATGGATTCGCTGACATTGATTCCATTCGAGAAGAAGCTCATTAACTGGGATCAACTTTCCCGCGAGGAACGCCAGTGGCTGGATGAATATCACCAACAGGTATGGGACACCATCGCACCCATGCTGGAGGGCGAGGACCGGGAGTGGCTGCAAGAGGCTTGCCAGAATCCCTAGTTGGTGCAGACCGGGACGCGCCCCTATGCCATGCCTACTTGTGCTATGGCGGTAGCGCATCCTGCCGGTAAGTCTTGGAAGGCATGCAGCCACACTTCCTTCGACAATAGACCCTACGCGCGGCAACGGCGCCAGTTGGCGACCGTTGCCGTTCTCTATTAATTTGATTGACAGCGATTGTGCCTGCGGTGTACGATTCAATGTTGCCTGCAATGGTATGCAGTATCAAAAGGCAACATGTTGTAATGGTATGCACTATGAGTAATGCGCTATGGAGGGTTTGCATATGACTTTAGCTCAAAAAGTGCCAGTTACCATCCTTACAGGATTTCTTGGTTCGGGTAAGACAACCCTGCTCAACCGGATTTTGACTGAGGAACATGGTAAACGGATTGCGGTGATTGAGAACGAATTTGGAGAGGTTGGAATTGACCAGGCGCTCGTCATCAACGCTGACGAGGAAGTCTTTGAGATGTCGAACGGTTGCCTCTGCTGCACAGTGCGCGGAGACCTGATTCGGGTGCTCAACAACCTCAACAAGCGCCGCGACAAGTTTGACTATGTGTTGGTGGAAACCACCGGGCTTGCCGATCCGGGTCCGGTCGCCCAGACATTCTTTATGGACGAAGAACTTGCCGCTGAGTACGCCCTCGACGGCATCGTTACGCTCGTTGATGCGGCACACATTGAACAGCAGCTCGGTCGCAGCGACGAAAGCACGGAGCAGATAGCTTTCGCCGACGTCCTAGTTCTCAACAAGACGGACCTTGTCAAAGATGAAGCGCTGGACAGACTGGAATCTCGGATTAGAGACATCAACCGAATGGCACAAGTCGTACGCAGTGAGCACGCGAACGTTCCCGTCAAAACCGTACTGGATCTCGGCGCCTTTGACCTGGACCAGGTACTTGATCGTCGTCCCACTTTCCTAGAGCCTGAGTATCCTTTCGAATGGACGGGAGTATATTCGCTGGACAAAGGCCGCTACGAGCTTACTCTGGAAGAGGGCCCCGACCCGACGATGTCACTGGTCGTTGTTTCCGAACAAGGCGCGGATGATGCCGCCCTCCGTGATAGCGCGGAGTGGTGTGTGCGGCAGTACGCCGAACCTGCGCAGTCTATTCAGCCGGGCGAAGACATTCCCGCAGACGAGCATGTGAACCTCCAGCTCGATTATCCGGGACGCAAGTCATTCTTCCTTAATGCCGATAGTCCCGTACAGGTCGGCATCTACGCCCAGCACCTCGCCGAGGAATTCGACATCAAATTAAACGCAGATGGGGCGGTGGTGCACCCCGAAGTTGAACGAACCTGGGTGGCACAGCACGAACACGACGATGAGGTAGGCTCCATTTCAATTGAGGTGGAAGGCGATGTAGATGCCGAAAGGCTCAACAGCTGGCTTGGCAGGCTGCTTATGGAACGTGGCGTGGACATATTCCGAATGAAGGGCTTCATCAGTGTTGCCGGAGAATCGCGCCGATTCGTCTTCCAAGGAGTTCACATGCTGTTTGATGGGCAGCCGGACCGGGAATGGGGCGAAGAGCCTCGCCGCAATCAGCTCGTATTCATCGGTCGCAACCTGGATGAGCAGGGCATGCGGGAGGGATTCGAAGCATGTCTAATCTAAACACCCTCAGAAGGGGTGTCTTATCCCAAGGCTGGTCTGCGGAAGTCGGCGACTACGCAATAGCCGGAGGATGGTGCCTTCAGGGCGACGCCCTGGTTGTCGGCGATGCCGAAGGTGGCATTTACGCATTCAACGGCGAGTCAGGGGAGACCGCTTGGGCGCAGAACGGCGTCCATGACTTAGGAGTACTTGCCGTTGCAGTCCACCCCAACGGCAACGAGTTCGCCACCGCGGGGCAGGATGGAAAAGCCTTAATCTGGAACGCCGTAGAACGCCAAGTAAGCCGTACTATCGATTTTGGCAACGGTTGGGTGGAAAATGTCGCATGGTCTCCGGACGGCAAACGGTTCGCGGTATCCTGCTCCAGACAGGTTCGCGTTTATGACACGGACGGTGGCGAGCTTTGGCAGTATGACGATCATCCCAGCACCGTCAGCGCGATCGCATGGTCCGGCGCCGGGGATCTGGCGACGGCATGCTACGGTCAAGTAGCTTTCCTAGACGGGTCAAATGGCAAAATTGGCCAAAAGCTAGAGTGGCAAGGCTCCCTAGTTTCGATGGTGCTGAGCGCCGACGGAGGGATCGTAGCCTGTGGCAGTCAGGACAACTCGGTGCATTTCTGGCGTCGCAGCACCGGGCAGGACTCCATGATGACCGGTTATCCGGCAAAGCCGTCGGCACTGGCTTTTGACGATACCGGCACACTCTTGGCAACCGGCGGCGGCGATGCCGTTATGGTCTGGAGCTTCGACGGAAGCGGACCTGAAGGCACGCGGCCCGGCGTACTTGAGCATCATCTTCAACCCATAACCACGCTTGCCTTCGCTCCCGGCGAGATGCGTTTGGCATCGGGCGGACGCGATGGCTCTGTGGCGGCGTGGTCGCTGCAGCGAAATGGAGAAGGCAGCCGGATAGGGGTAGAAAATGTAGGCAGCTCAGTGTCCCAACTGTACTGGCGGCCTGACGGACAAGCGCTTGCCGCCCTGAACGCGCAGGGTGGCATAACGGTTTGGCGCATGCAGGCAGAGCCACGCCTGAGCAGAGCTGACCGCCGCCGCATGTTGCGGCGTCGTGGGGGAAGCAGCTGATTCTACGCGTGTATATCGAGCAGTTAACCCGTTGCATCTGAGTCAATGCATCGGCATTTGTCAATCAACAATCATCCGGAGGATAATTTTGCCCATAGGAAACTCAAAAATCAAGCATCTAATGCCGTTGGCGTTAGTATTCGTCCTGGCGTTTGCCTTTGCCTGCGGGTCGGCAGAAACCCCGCCGGCAGCCACTCAAGCACCAGCAGCTACACAAGCACCAGCACCAGCAGCCACTCAAGCACCGGCAGCTACACAAGCACCAGCACCAGCAGCCACTCAAGCACCGGCAGCCACTCAGGCGCCGGCAGCCACCGCAGCGCCACAACAACCCGCCGCAGCCCCCACTGCCGCAGACGAACGTCCTACCCTGAATGCGGGCGTCATTTGGCTTGACAGCCCTCTGGACCCAGTGAAGAGCGGCTGGGTCGCCAACCAGTCCGGGATGTCGGAGAACTTGTTCCGGCTGTCAGGAACCGATCTCAGTCCCGAACCATGGTTAGCAACATCCGCTGAGCAGATAGACCCGTTGACATGGGAAATTGCGCTCCGGACAGATGTCAAGTTCCACAATGGCAACCAGATGGATGCTGAGGCAGTCAAGGCATCCTTGGAGAGGACAGTCCGGTTGTCTGCGGCATCCGCGGACAATCTGGGCATCGACTCCGTGTCTGCCAAGGATGACCATACCGTCACGGTTACTACGACAGAGCCGCGACCGACCTTGCCAGGCTTGTTGACTTCCCCGGCAACGGCGATTACCGACGCGGTAGCGGCTGACGCCGCAGGGGAGGGCAATTTCATTGCCGCAGGCGCCCTAAACCCTACATCCCCACCGAATATATCCAGAAAGAGCGCCTTAGCAGCATCGCTAACGACGACTACTGGGGTGGAATGCCACCATTGGCAGGCATTGAGCATTTTGCCATTCCCGACACCAACAGCCGGGAGCTCGCCTTACAGTCCGGGGATATTGACATTGCCATCAACATTTCGCCCAATGGCGCCGCGACAATCGACGCACAGCCGGGAATGCACAGCCAATCCGCCCCAATTGGCACATCCGTGGTGATGTGGTGGGTTAATTTCGAGCGTGGCACGTTGTCTGACCCGTTGGTGAGACGAGCGATGGCGCACGCCATCGACCGCGAGAGCATTTCAGGCGTGGTGGACACAGAAGCGAGCGGGGTCTTCGCTGAACTTCTGCTTCCGGAAGCTTTCGTGTCTTGTCCTGAAGTGAGCGCGCCAGCCTACGATCCTGATCGAGCTCGCGAACTGCTGGCAGAAGCAGGATATACCGACACCGACGGCGACGGCTTCGTTGACAAGAATGGCGAACCGCTGGAACTAATCATCGGCGGCTATCCCGAACGATTCCGGTTGCCAGTTATGGCAGAGGCAGCCCAAGCGATGCTCATAGATGTGGGCATTAAAGCCGATGTCCGCATTACTGAATGGACAGTGGTCAACGAGCCGGCATGGGATCTCTTTGGATGGTTCAATAACGTAGTCGAAACCGGAGACCCCGTGGTAAACGTCAGCAAATACGCCGGTCTTCGCGCCGACGCCACTGGAAGCGGCGCCAACAACTACGGGCACTACGACAGTTCCAAACTGGTTGACATAGTCGCCAGAGCCGCTGACGTATCCGATATCGAGCAGCGAAAGGAAATCGCCTGCGACGCCCTAGCCGTAGTAACCGACGATACCGCGTTTATGCCGGTGTCGCATGTGTACATGGTTTACGGTGTCAGCGAACAGGTAACCGATTTCGAGCCGCACCCCACCAGCCTCTATTTCTTCGACCACCGAATTGGACTCGCGGAATAATTACGCGCAGCAATAGCCTAGGAGAAGGAGGACAGCGCCAACATGGGAGCATACATGGTGCGACGGTTGGTAACGCTGCCTCTGATGCTCCTAGGCATCTCCGCTGTAACCTTCACTTTACTTAATCTGGCGCCCGGCAATCCCGCCGAGATTGTCGTGCGCCAGCGCAACCCTGGGCAGATACCCAACCCAGCCGAAGTGTCCGCCATGCGCATAGAGCTGGGCTTGGACGCACCGGTTCCGACGCAGTACGTTCGCTGGATGACCCGTGCATTGACTGGCGACCTGGGCCGCTCCTATGTGACGGAGCAGCCCGTTGCAGCACAGCTTGCCCGGCGCACCGTGCCGACAGTCTTGCTCACTGCAGTTTCTTTTGCCCTCGCTCTGCTAGTCGCCGTGCCAGTGGGCATCCTGTCCGCACAACGTCGCGGCGGCATCCGAGATTCCGCAGCGCGCTTGGCGGCGCTGGTTGGCGCGGCGGCGCCATCCTACGCTCTTGCCTTCGGACTGATCATCTTGTTCGCCGTGAAACTGTCTTGGCTACCTGCCCTGGGCTACGGTTCGGTGGCGCATATCGCGCTTCCTGCCATTGCCCTGTCCCTTGCGCCTATGGCGCAGCTGATGCGACTAATACGCGCCAGTATGCTGGAGGTGCTTGGGCAAGATTACATACGCACGGCGCGGGCAAAAGGGCTATCCGAAAAACTCGTCGTCTCCGGACACGCACTTCGTAACGCACTGCTGCCTGCCATCGGGGCTACGGGGGTGCATCTAGGCTACCTGCTCGGCGGAGCCGTGATAGTGGAGACCATCTTTACTTGGCCCGGACTGGGACAACTGATGGTGGGCGCGGCTCTAACCCGTGACTACCCAGTAGTGCAGGGGTTCGTAACTTACATCGCTGTGGTCGTGTTGTTAGTCAACTTGGCGGCGGACGTTGCCCTCCGCGTCGCAGACCCTCGCCTGCGTTTCAGTTAAGAGGAGGTGTAGCGACTGATGAGGAGCAATACCAAACACGCTATGGAGCGTGTCGTTTCTCCGCCTAAACGAGGCATATTCCCGTCCAAAAGCAGCGGTTCCCGTCGGCGGCGTCAGTGGACAGCGCTGCTGCGGGAACCCGGCACAGCATTGGGCTTGTTCCTGGTGGTATCGCTGTTGCTAGCAGGCATATTCGCGCCATGGCTTCCCCTGGATGACCCCACCCGGATAAACTTGCCCGAACGATTGCTCTCTCCTTCGACGGAGCAGCTACTGGGGACCGACCACCTGGGACGGGACACATTCAGCCGAATCATCTACGGAGCTCGCTTGACCCTGCTCGCAGCAGCAGCAACCTTGGCGCTCAGTATGACTATCGCACTGATAGTGGGCATACTATCCGGGTACCACGGCGGGTGGCTGGACACGGCGTTGATGGGCGTGGTGGACCTACTGCTGGCATTTCCTTCGCTTATCCTGGCTCTGGCAGTGGCAGGCGCATTGGGCCCCGGCCTGTTCAATGTGTTACTTGCCGCTGGAGCAGTGTGGTGGGTGGGCCACGCTCGCGTCATACGCGGAATCACCTTAGGGGCGCGACAGATGGAGTATGTAACTGCAGCGCGGGCAACCGGAGCTGGCAACCTTCGCATCATCCTTCGGCATATTGCTCCTAACATCCTGGGACCAATTATAGTAATCGCATCTTTGGACGTCGGCTGGATTATCCTAGGCATCGCTGGGCTTAACTTCTTGGGTCTTGGGGCTCAACCGCCCGCGCCGGAGTGGGGAGCAATGCTCAACGACGCGCGTCCTCACCTCCAGACAGCGCCTCGGCTGTTGTTATTGCCCGGAGCTGCCATCTTTGTCACTGTGCTGGGGTTCAACCTGCTAGGCGACGGCATCCGAGACCTTCTCGATCCTCGCATCCGTCGAGCACGGGGATGATGGAGAGACAGATACTCCACAAGAATCCCTCCGTGTACAGGGTTGATTACGGATGTCCTTGATCTGTGCCGGAATTGCGACATAAGTAAGAATGGCAAGCAATCCCTCGTCTCTATCAGTCTCTTCATAAAAATTGTCTGAATCCGCAGACAAGTCGGACGTTTTGTTGCCCAGTCGCCCTTGTATTTTTGCCTGATTTTCGTGCGCAAAAGTGGACAATTTTCGTGGCTTTGGCTATAATTGTCGGACTGGACAGCCGACAGCCTGAGACGCGCTCATTTTCGGCGCTCTCTGATGGAGCACTAAGCCGAGGTGGTGGAATTGGTAGACACGCAGCGTTGAGGGCGCTGTGGCCGCAAGGCTGTAGGAGTTCGAATCTCCTCCTCGGCACCAAAGTCCTGTATCTGGCGACGTAGCCAAGTGGTTAAGGCGGGGGTCTGCAAAACCCCTATCGGCGGTTCGAATCCGCCCGTCGCCTCCAGAACATTTTTTGATCGCCCGCGACACCATTCGCGGGCTTTCCTTATCCACGCATCCGCGATTCCCTACGCCCTGCCCTGCCACTTTGATATAATCTTCACTAACGGCGCCGCGAATAGCCCTGACGTCGCGTGTATATCTGAGGCCAGAGGAATCTAACACCAAGAGAAAAGGTTAAAAGCATAGTGACAGAAGGCAGCAGCACATCAACAGTCGATTTGGACGCCCTCGCATCGCTTGCCAAGCAGCGCGGGTTCATTTTCCAAAACAGCGAGATTTACGGCGGCATGGCGAGCACTTGGGACTACGGCCCGCTCGGTGTGGAGCTCAAGCGCAACATCAAGGACGCTTGGTGGCGCACATTCGTCTGGGAGCGCGACGATATGGTCGGGCTGGACTCGTCCATCCTGATGCACCCGGAAGTCTGGCGCGCGAGCGGACATGTCGATAGCTTCACCGATCCGCTCGTTGACTGCCGCGTTTGCGGCCGGCGCTGGCGGGAAGACCAGCTCGAAGAGCGCAAGTGCCCTGCCTGCGGTGGCGAACTCACTGAAGCGCGCAACTTCAACCTGATGTTCAAGACATTCGTCGGACCTGTCGAAGACGACGCCTCGATCGCCTTTCTGCGACCGGAGACGGCACAAGGCATATTCGTCAACTTCGAAAATGTGCTCAACTCATCGCGCAAACGGCTGCCTTTTGGCATCGCGCAAATCGGCAAGGCGTTCCGCAACGAAATTACGACCGGCGGCTTCATCTTCCGCACGCGCGAGTTCGAGATGATGGAAATCGAGTATTTCGTTGAACCCGGCACAGACGAAGAACTGCACGAGAAGTGGATTCAGGATTGCCTTGGCTGGTACACCGGGCTGGGCGTCGATAGCGACAGGCTGCGAGTGCGCGCCCACACTGCTGACGAACTGTCCCACTACTCCAAGGCGACCTACGACATCGAGTACCTGTTCCCGTGGGGATGGGGCGAAATTCAGGGCATCGCCAACCGCACGGACTACGACCTGAAGGCGCACTCTAAGAGCAGCGGACACGGGCTGACATATTTCGATCAGCCGGCGAACAAGCGGTACACGCCCTATGTCGTAGAACCGGCCGCGGGTGTTGACCGCGCTGTTATGACCTTCTTGGTGGATGCCTATACCGAAGAGGAAGCGCCAACCGCGAGCGGCGGCACCCAGAAGCGGGTGCTGCTGAAACTACATCCCACGATTGCGCCCGTCAAGGCGGCGATTCTACCGCTCAGTCGCAATCAGCGGCTCGTGCCGCTTGCGCGCGAGGTGTACGACAAGGTGCGGCGGAGTGGAGCGATCGACGGCTTCGTACAATACGATGACGCGCAGAGCATCGGCAGGCGTTACAGGCGGCAAGACGAAATCGGCACGCCGCTGTGCATCACCGTCGATTTCGATTCGCTCGACGACAACGCCGTTACCATACGCGACCGCGACACGATGGAGCAGGCGCGCATCCCAATCGACACGCTGGACGCCGAATTGAGCGCGCGCCTACGGGTGTAATTGCGCACGGTTATCATGGGCGCTATTCAGCGGCACGGGTATATGATACAGGTTTCAATTCAAGCACAGGTACTCTAATCTCATTTCTCCCCGTCCCAACCTTCAGACCATACATCAAAAAGTAAGGGATGAAGTTGAGACTGACGAACAGAGCAGGAACAAATGCGCATACTGCATTTCGCTGACATCCACATTGGTGTGGAGAATTACGGCAGGATAGACCCGGAGACCGGGCTGTCGTCGCGGCTCGGCGACTTTCTGCACGCGTTCGACGAACTTGTGGACTATGCGATCGATACGGATGTCGATCTCGTACTGTTCTGCGGCGATGCGTACAGGAGCCGCGATCCGTCGCAGACGCAGCAGCGCGAATTCGCCAAGCGCATTGCGCGGCTGTCCGGCGCAGGCATTCCGACATTTCTGCTTGTGGGCAACCACGACACGCCGCAGGTCATCGCACAGGCGACGGCGCTCGAAATCTTCCCCACGCTGAATGTGGCGAATGTGCACATCGGCGACAGACTGCAAACCTACGCGGTGCAAACTCGCAGCGGTCCTTTGCAGATTGTCGCGCTGCCGTGGATAAAGCGCAGCGACTTCTTGGCGAGCGACGCGGCGCGCGGCATGACGCACCAGCAGATTAACGACGCCATCCAGCGGATGATAGACGATGCCGTGCGTTTTCAGGCGGAGCAGCTTGACGCGAGCGTGCCGGCGGTGTTCGCCGGGCATGTAACCATCGGCCAGTCAACACTGGCATCCGAGCAATCTATGATGCTGGGACACGACCATGTGCTGATGAACAGCAGCGTCGCACTGCCGCAGTTTGAGTATGTCGCGCTGGGGCACGTCCACCGCCACCAGGTATTGAGCCGGAATCCGTATGTGGTCTATTCCGGCAGCCCGCAACGCGTCGATTTCGGCGAGGAAAAGGACGACAAGGGATTCTGCGTAATCGAGCTTGACCCGGACAAGCCGCAAGGCTCACGCTTGACTAGCTTCGAGTTCGTGAAGAATGACGCTCGTCCATTTCTGACTATCGACGTGAAACTCAACAGCGGCGACGATGATCCGACGGCGACGGTCATCAAGGTGATCGAATCCGCAGACTTAGCCGGCGCTATTGTGCGGCTGCGAATCGCGCTGCCCGCCGAACTCGAACCACTGCTGGTAGAAAGCAGCATCCGAGACGCGCTGCGACCGGCGCACCACATCGCGTCCATCGCCAAGGATGTGGCTGACAGGGCGAGAACGCGCCTAGGGGATGAGAACACGCGCGGTCTGACGCCAAAGGACGCGCTGCGCCTGTACTTCGACACGCGCGATGTGCCCAACGACCGCGCCGAAACCCTGATGCGATACGCCGAAGAGCTTATCGCAGAGCGCGAGTAACCGTCTAAACATCAGCCGTGCATGAATCGTTGTGGATAATTACAGCATCACATTTGCACATAAACTTCGGTTGACTACGAATTCGGAGATAGAGATATGCAAAGAAATGTAATGCCGTCAGAGGTCAAAGCGCTGTTAAAGGTACGAAAGCGGCTTGGGCCGGTCGGCTTGCTGTGCCTGACAATGCTGATATTCGCGACGGCGTGCGGCCCAAGCGCGCAGACAGTAGAGCCGGGCAACGGCGCATCAGCAGAAGCAGCGCCGGACTTTGCGCTTACTCTGTTCGGCACGGAGACGCGACAGGCGGGCGAGACGCTGCGGCTATCCGACCTCGCGGGCAAGCCGGTTGTGCTCAACTTCTGGTTTCCATCATGCCCGCCCTGCGTAGCGGAAATGCCGGAATTCGAGCGCGTGTATCAGAGCCACAAGGCAGATGGCGTAGAGTTCGTGGGCGTGCAGCTCGTGGGCATCGACACGGCGGAAGACGGGCAGAACTTCGTGAACGAAGTGGGCGTTACCTACGCGCTCGGCCCGGACGAGGACGACATCATCATGAAGTATCAAGTCAACGGCTTCCCGATGACGGTCTTCATCGACCAAGAGCAGAATATCGTTCGCAAGTGGCAAGGCATCCTGGACGAGGAGAAGTTGGAAGAAATACTCGCAGAAATCGTGCATTAGGGCTGACTCATGCATACTTTCGCGCCGCGTTATTTGGCATATCTGCTTAGCCGCGCGCAGGCTGACATATGAGCCTGTCCGATGCGTTCTTCGTGGTGGTGCGCTGGCTGCACCTGCTGTCCGCGGCGGCGTGGGTCGGCGGCGGCATATTCTACCTTCTCGTGCTGCGACCCACACTGCGCCGCTCGCCGGAAGGTTCGCGGCTCGTCAACGCTGCGGCAGCATCCGAGTTTCGCGCGCTAGTCGAGACCTGCGTCTATGTGCTGATTGCCACGGGCGTCATCCTCACCCTGCACCGCCTGACGCCGGGAGTCGTTGGATTGCCATATGTCGTAACGCTTGGCGTAAAGATTGCTCTGTCAGTCTGGATGTTCGCGCTGGCGTGGTCAAGGCGCAAGCGCACATCGATAACGGAAGCGTTTCGCGAAGAAGCGCCGCCGCCTACGACCCGCCTGCGCAAAACTCTGCGCGCGGTCTCCGGCTACAACACCATCGTCATACTAGGGTTGGCAGTCTTCCTGCTATCGGACATACTGAAGACGCTGTACGAATTGGCATTACGATGATGGTTATGGATGATGGGTAAGCAAGTTAATTCAATCATCGCCCGGAAGAAATCTCGCCATTCGCCTAACGGACGGCCATAACACACGGCATTGGAGAGCAAGAATTGCGCCGCAACCTAATGGACATTCTAGTGTGCCCAGAGTGCAAGGGCGAGCTGAACCTCGTTGTCAGCGTGGAGCAGGACGACGAGGTTGTCGAAGGCAGCCTTAGTTGCGTCGTCTGCGACATCGCCTATCCAATAGAGGACACGATACCGAACATGTTGCCGCCCGCGCTGCGTTGAATAACTTGCGTCGCCTAAGTGCAGGCGACTGCCCCCGGCCCGCGGGCGAATCGCAGCCTTCTAGCGCCATTCCACCCGCTCTATCACATCGGACTGCGCGGGTAGGCTGCGCAGCATCTCGGCGACGGTTAGCCCGTTCACTGGGTGTCTCAGTTGCGGCGCTATGTCGGCTAGCGGCTTTAGCACGAATAGCCTTTCTGTCATACGCGGATGCGGTAGGATGACCGGCGGCGTGTTCAGCACGCGCGGACCGAACAGCAGAATGTCCAGGTCGAGCAAGCGCGGCGCGTTTCGAAATGTGCGGCGGCGCCCGACTTCAGATTCGACTCGCAGCAGGCCTTCCATCAACTCGTAAGGCGTGAGTACCGTCGCCACGCGACACACGGCGTTGTAGAAAGGCGGCTGGTTGCTGAATCCTTGCGGCGCGGTCCTATACATCGGGGACTGCCGAATATCGACCGCGAATTCGCGCATCATATCGACTGCGGCGCGAAGACTGCCCGCAGAATCGCCGAGGTTCGAGCCAAGCCCGATGTACGCTTTGCTAAGCATCAGGTTGCGTCCAACCGCGCACGACAGCATCGCTCATCTTGGCGACGCGCACCATCTCCTTGACATCGTGGACGCGCACGACGTCCGCGCCGTAAGCGACCGAGAGCGCGACCGTCGCCGCTGTGCCATCGAGACGCTCTTCAACGGGCAGGTCTAGCACATAGCCGATTGTAGATTTGCGCGACATGCCCACAAGCAGCGGAGCGTCAAGCACGTGAAACTCGCCGAGCCGGCGCAGTATTTCAAGGTTGTGTTCGGCGGTTTTGCCAAAGCCCATGCCGGGGTCGAGGATGATGTTCTCTGGCTTCACGCCTGCGACAACGGCGTCGTCCGCCATGCTCCTCAGCTGCGCGATTACATCTGGCACCAAGTCGTCATATCGCGTATGCGCCTGATTGTGCATCAGCACTACTGGCGCTCCGGAGTCAGCGGCGACGGCAGCCATATCCGGATCCCGGCGGAATCCCCACACATCGTTTATCATCGCCGCGCCTGCATCCAGTGCAGCATCCGCAACTTCCGCCTTGTATGTGTCAACGCTGATGGGAATGTCCAACACGGGCGCCAGGGCCTCGATTACAGGTATCACCCGCGCCAATTCTTCTTCGGTCGAAATAGGACCGGCGCCGGAATATAGAGATGCCGGTCTAGTTGATTCGCCGCCAATGTCTATTATGTCCGCGCCGTCGTACTGAAAGCGCAACGCCTGCTTGACAGCGCGGTCAATATCGTCGGCAAGCCCATCGCCTGAGAACGAATCCGGCGTCGCATTGAGTACGCCCATGACGAACGTGCGGCAGCCCCAATGAAAAGTGCGATTGCCGATGTTTGTTGGCGCAAGTGGTCTGTCGGTGAATGCGTTCATTCAGCAAACTGTCGTTGACTCGGAAAGTGGGCTTCTTTGACGGAGTTGATTCTAACACAGCGCAAGCTATACCCCGAATCGCTTATCCATATGGGTGCCGCCTGCCATCGGAATTATCTTGCCACTGGTGGCGCTATATGATACCTTTTCACTTGGATATAAGCGCATAAATTGCGCCATACTGGGGCATACAGAAATCGCCCGCAGGATGGCGGAACGGCAGAAGATATGGTTGTTCGCAGAAGAGTTGATGAGGCGCTGGACGACCTCAACGCGAGGCGTGAGCAGGGTCGGTTGGGCGGCGGCGCGCGGCGCATCGAGGCGCAGCACAGCCGCGGGAAGCAGACGGCTCGCGAGCGCATCGACATTCTCTTCGACACGGGCAGCTTTCAGGAGCTAGACGCCTTCGCGCAGCACCGTTCCACCGAGTTCGGCTTGGAAAATCAGCGATCGCTCGGCGATGCGGTTGTTACCGGCTTCGGCACAGTCAACGGGCGGCTCACATTCGCGTATTCGCAGGATTTCACCGTGCTAGGCGGCTCGCTTTCTGAGGTCGTCGGGCAGAAAATCTGTAAGGTCATGGACTTGGCGGCGAACAGCGGCGCACCGATGATTGGCCTCATCGACTCCGGCGGCGCGCGCATCCAGGAGGGCGTGCTCAGCCTAGCCGGATACGCCGACATCTTCCTGCGTAATGTGCGTTCATCCGGCGTGATTCCGCAGATTTCCGTCGTGCTGGGACCTGCAGCCGGCGGCGCAACATACTCCCCTGCACTCACAGACTTCATATTCATGGTGCGCGGCTCCGGGCAGATGTACATCACGGGACCTGATGTCATCAAGGCGGTTACCGGCGAAGAGGTTACGCACGAGCGGCTAGGCGGCGCGGCGGCGCATGCCACACGCAGCGGCGTGGCGCACTTCGCGCATCGCACCGAAGCGGACAGCATAGCCGCCGTGCAAAGGCTGCTTTCGTTCCTGCCGCAGAACAACATGGAAGACCCATCCCGTAAACCGTCATCCGATGACCCGGACAGGCGCGACGCCGAACTGCTGCACATCATCCCTGAAAATTCCAACGCCGCGTACAACATGGCGCACATCATTGAAAGCGTGGTGGACGACGGCGATTTCATGCCGGTGCACGAGACTTTCGCGCGCAATGTCATCGTCGGGTTCGGGCGCATGGACGGCAGAAGTGTGGGCGTGGTAGCGCAGCAGCCATCGCACATTGCGGGCGTGCTGGACATCAACGCATCGGACAAGGCGGCGCGCTTCGTGCGATTCTGCGACGCGTTCAACATTCCTCTGCTGACATTCATCGATGTGCCGGGTTTCATGCCGGGCCTGCATCAGGAACACGGCGGCATCATCCGGCACGGCGCAAAGCTGATTTACGCATACGCCGAAGCGACCGTGCCGAAAATCAGCGTGCTGACGCGCAAGGCTTACGGTGGCGCGTACATCGTGATGAGCAGCAAGGGCTTGCTAGGCGACATCAACTACGCCTGGCCCACCGCCGAGATTGCGGTGATGGGACCGGACGGCGCGGTGAACATTATGCACCGCGCGGAAATACAGGCTGCGGACAACCCGGACGCGCTGCGCGAGCGGCTCGTGCAGGAATACAGCGATCGGCTGGTCAACCCATACATCGCTGCGGCGCACGGGCTGATCGATGATGTGATCGACCCGGCGGACACGCGCAGCAAAGTCAACAGGGCGCTGGACATGCTCGCGAACAAGCGGCAAGAATCCCCGCGCCGCAAGCACGGGATCATTCCGCTGTGATGCGCATCACACGGACGCAGAGCACCGCAAGCGCTGTGGCACCAGGCACGCTCGCGGCAGTCGTCGCGGCTGTGCAGGCGTACCTCGACAACGAGGCGCGCGCTGTGGGGCTGATGGGTGATACGCGAGGCGGCGATGATTCTGGCGACGCCGGCATAAGTGCATGGCGGCGCAGCACAATGCCTGAAGTGTTCGGCAATGGTAGCGCATTCGCGGCGCGTCCACGCTCATGGACGGGACGCTGGTAAACGAGTCTAGCGCTGGCAGAAGACGGCACCGGCATAATACTGGCACTGGCAGACGATAGATTTCGATAGCAAGGGCTGACGATATGGCAGCAAGCGCAGTAAAGATAACCGATACGACATTGCGCGACGGGCATCAGAGTCTGATGGCTACGCGGCTTCGTCTCGAAGACATGGTGGACATCGCGCCCACGATGGACGCTGCGGGCTTCGATGCGATGGAAGTCTGGGGCGGCGCGACATTCGACGCCACCACGCGCTTTCTTGGCGAAGACCCTTGGGAACGACTGCGCGTGCTGAAGAGCTTGATACCCAACACGCCTCTGTCCATGCTGCTGCGCGGTCAGTCGCTCGTCGGCTATCGCGCATACGCGAACGATGTCGTTGACGCCTTCGTGGCGCAGTCCGCGGCTGTCGGCATCGACATCTTCCGCGTGTTCGACGCGCTCAACGACACGGCGAATGTTCAGCGCGCGGCGGCGGCAGTCAAGAATGCCGGCAAACATCTGCAAATGGCGATCTGCTACTCGGTAACCGAAGAAGGCAGGCTCGGCGGGCCGTATTACAACCTAGACTACTATCTCGGCAAGGCGAAGGAATACGAAGCGCTTGGCGCGGATAGCATCTGCATAAAGGATATGGGCGGGCTGCTTGCGCCTTACGACGCCTACACGCTCATCGGCGCGCTGAAGAAGGCTGTCGATGTGCCCTTGCAATTACACACGCACTACACCAGCGGCATGGCGGCGATGTCGGTTCTGAAGGCGATCGAAGCGGGCGTGGACGGTGTGGACACCTGCTGTGCACCACTTGCGCTAAGAACGGCGCAGCCCGCAATCGAGCCTCTATTGTTCGCATTGCGCGGCGGCGAACGGGAGCTGCGCATAGATTTCGACAAAGTGTTGGAAATCGACGACTACTTCGAGAACGTGTTGCCCAAGTATCGCCGAGAATTGCAAAGCGCGCGCGTGGCAGTGATAGACGCTCGCACGCTCGACCACCAGATACCGGGCGGCATGATGAGCAACCTTGTGTCCCAATTGCGCGAAGCGGATGCCATCGACCGGCTCGACGAAGTGCTTGCGGAGATTCCGCGCACGCGCAGGGATATGGGTTATCCGCCGCTCGTGACGCCGTTGAGCCAAATGACAGGCTCACAGGCAGTGAACAACGTACTATTCGGCCGCTATGGGATGGTAACCGGGCCCGTACGCGACTATGTGGCAGGCAAGTACGGCACGCCGCCGGGCGAAGTATCGCCAATTCTGCGCGAAAGAGCGCTTGGCGATGCTCCGAAGGAAGGCGCGGACTATTCGCAATTGCCACCCGAATTGGACGGCGCGCGCGATGCCGTCAAGCACATGACGGACAACATCGAAGACGCCCTAATCTACGCGCTGTATCCGACAACCGGCATGACATTTCTGCGAATCAAGCACGGGCTCGACCCAATGCCGGACGAGATGAAGCCACGCACCGATACGGACGACGACGGCGCAGCAACAGCCTCACCACAAACCGACAGAGAACGCAGCCCGGATGCGCGCGTCTTCAACGTGTACGTGGACGGCGCACATTTCGAGGTGGAAGTAGAGCCGCACGCGAACGATAGCGGTGCGGTTGTTCAGACAGCTACTGCGCGCGCAACCACGGTGAGCATGGAACGCCGGTCGCGCCGGCAAATGGCAGAAGATGCTGCACCTACACCCGAGCCAAAATCGCAGCGAGAATCGGCGTCTGCAAGCCCGGCTGCCGTAGCAGCGAACGAAGTTGCGGTGATCGCGCCGATACCGGGTGTAGTGCTGCGATACGCCGTCGAAGAGGGGCAACCGATCACGGAGGGCGACGACTTCGTGGTGCTGGAAGCGATGAAGATGGAAAACACACTGCCCGCACCGGCAAGCGGCACGGTGAAGGCGCTAGTCGCCGATATTGGCGCAACCGTCGCGCGAGACGCCGTTCTCGCCGTCATATCGACATAGGTGATTCACTAAGAATACGTTTCCCTGGCGATATTCGCGCAAGACACATCACACAGAGCATTAACGCCCCGCGATTCGCATCACCAAGAATAGATATTAGGAATAAGTCAAAGGTATCAGTCAAAGGCATAACGCATAACGCATTCGGCGATAGGCAATCGGCAATACACTATCAGCATACTGGCAACGCTGCCGGTAAGCGAAAGGAGTCGGCGTGGACAACACACAATCAATCGAAGCTGCGAAAGAGCACTTCGGAACTGTCTTGCAGCAGCAACTGGAGCGTGCCGAGCGTCTGAAAGAAGAAGGCGACTGGGTTGACTATTCCGATGTCAGCCCCATCATCATTGGCATGCTGGGCGGCGACGGCATTGGCCCCACCATCAGCGCGGAAACGCAGACCGTCTTAGAGTACCTGCTGCGCGACGAAGTGGCGTCCGGCAAGGTTGAGTTCAGAGTCATCGACGGGCTGACCATCGAGAATCGCGCCGCGAAGATGCAATCCATCCCGGACGATGTTCTCGCCGAAATCAAGCAGTGCCATGTAACGCTGAAGGGTCCGACCCACACGCCTGAACAAGGCGACGGTTGGCCGAACATCGAGAGCGCGAATGTGTCAATGCGCAAGGAATTGGACCTATTCGCCAATGTGCGACCGGTGCGCGTTCCCAGCCAAGGCATTGACTGGACATTCTTCCGCGAGAACACAGAAGACATGTACGCGGTCGGCAGTCAGGGCTTGAACGTGTCCGACGACCTCGCGATTGACTTCCGCGTAATCACCAGTCAGGGCGCCGAGCGCATCATCGACGCGGCGTTCGCGCACGCGCAGCGCACAGGCAGAGAGCGTGTTACGATAGTAACCAAGGCGAATGTCGTCAAGACGACCGACGGCAAATTCCTGGACACCGCGCGAATGGTCAGCGAGCGGTACCCCGGCATCGAATGGGACGGCTGGTACATTGACATTATGACCGCCGCGCTCATCAATCCGGCACGGCAGAAGGACTTCCAAGTTCTAGCGTTGCCGAATCTGTACGGCGACATCCTGACCGACGAAGCGGCGCAGATTCAGGGCGGCGTAGGCACGGCGGGAAGCGCGAACATCGGCAAGCGATACGGCATGTTTGAGGCGATTCACGGCAGCGCGCCGCGAATGGTCGAGACCGGCAGGGCACACTTCGCCGACCCGAGCTCGCTGGTGCGCGCAGGCGCGATGATGCTAGAACACATCGGTTTCGAAGCGCTGGGCGGCAAGTTGCACAAGGCGCTGGACATCTGCGGGCAGTACGAGCGCAAGATGGTGATGACGGGTCGCGATACCGGCGTTACGAGCGCCGAGTTCGGTAAGTACATCATGGAAACCGTCGAAGACCCGAATGTCGAAGCGCGCTGGGACGAATATGTCGCGGCACAGGGCTAGACGCTAGGTCGCGGGTATCGACAGGCCCCCTTGCGGCGCGAATGTTAGCGCTCAAGGGGGCGGCGCTTGAAACGAACACACGGACAGAAGCCGGGAGAATATAGACAATGCGAAGCAAAGTAACGGTGGTGGGCGCGGGCAATGTCGGAGCGACGACGGCACAGCGCATATTCGACAGGGGATACGCCGATGTCGTCCTCGTGGACATCGTGGACGGGCTGCCACAAGGCAAGGCGCTTGATATTCTGGAGTCAGGACCCGTGCTCGGCTCGGACGCCACCATAGTGGGCACGAACGGCTACGAAGAGACCACCAGCTCGGATATCGTAGTCATCACATCGGGAATCGCACGACGACCGGGCATGAGCCGCGACGACCTGCTGCTGACAAATATGCGCATCGTCGGAAGTGTGGTGGAAGAAGTGGTCAAGCACTCGCCGGAATGCATCATCCTGCCGGTTACGAACCCGCTTGACGCGATGGCGCAGCGCGCGCATCAGGTCAGTGGATTTCCGAAGAACCGCATCGTGGGCATGGCGGGCATCCTCGACACTGCGCGTTTCCGCACCTTCCTCGCCGAGGAGTTAAGCGTATCCGTCAACTCCATAGAAGCATATGTATTGGGCGGGCACGGCGACACGATGGTGCCGGTCGTAGGCAGCACAACGGTCGGCGGCATTCCCGTCGCCAACCTGATCGAAGCGGACCGCCTCGAAGAGATTGTGCAGCGAACGCGAGACGGCGGCGCTGAAATCGTCAACTACCTGAAGACCGGCAGCGCGTACTATGCGCCGTCCGCGGCCATCGCGCAGATGGTCGAGGCGATTCTGCTGGACAAGAACGAGATTTTGCCCTGCACCGCGCTGCTCGAAGGCGAGTACGGCGTCGATGGTCTGTTCGTCGGTGTGCCGGTCAAGCTCGGCGCGAGTGGCGTTGTCGAAGTCATCGAGTTCGACCTGAACGATGACGAGATGGCGGCGCTGAAGCACTCCGCAGACGCCGTGCAGGAGCTCGTCGATGTGATGGCGAACGAGGGCTAATCGCGGCTGGCATAAACGCGACTAGACAGCAAGCAAGCATAGACAAGCAGCCCGAAGTTGACAGGGAGAACGGGATGTGAGATTTCCGTGGGCGAACACCCTGCTCTTGGCGCTCATCGGCGTGGAGTTGGTGAGCGGCTTCTTCGGGCTTGTGTCGAACTCGCCGGACGAGGCGGTGTTCATACTCGCGCACAGAATCGCTGGCTGGGGCATCGTGGCGGTTCTTGTGTGGAAGGCCGCTAATGTAATCCGGTCATTGCGCTGGCATCGCAGCGCTGCGCCGCGCACGGCGTCCATCGTCCTGGCGGTCGCCCTGCTGGCAACGCTTGCACTGGGCTTTGCGTGGTCGTTCGTCGGTCCGTATTCCTACTGGCTGTTCAGCGGCGTCAGCTGGCACATATACATCGGCGCACTGCTGCTCCCGATACTCATCTGGCACTCGCTCTATCACACGCGTGGTTTCCCGCTGCGATTCTGGGTGGACAGGCGCACATTCCTGCGATTCGCGGGTCTGGCAATAGCATCTGCGGCGCTATGGCGCGCAGGCGAGGTGGCAGCGAGTGTCGGCGGGCTAAGCGGCGCCACACGGCGTTTCACCGGCTCTTACGAAGCGGGCAGTTTCACCGGCAACGCATTTCCACTGACATCGTGGCTGAACGATAATCCGCGCCCAATCGACGCAGACGCTTGGCGACTGAACATCGGCGGCGCCGTGGCGAACCCGACGAGCATACGCTACGCTGACATCACGGACGCCGAGACTACGACCGCGACCGCGACGATAGACTGCACCGGCGGCTGGCATTCCACGCAGATATGGCGCGGCATTGCGCTCTCCGATCTACTTCGCGCGGCGCAGCCGGACAAAGACGCGGCGAGCGTAACGGTGCGCTCGGTTACCGGATACTACCGCCGTTTCTCGATGTCAGAAGCGAACGAGTACATCCTTGCGACGCATGTCGGCGACGAGCGACTGTCGCACGGACACGGCTTCCCATTGCGGCTAGTGGCGCACGACAAGCGCGGCTTTGAGTGGGTGAAGTGGATAACCGAGATAGAAGTCAACCGCACCGGCAAGTGGCTGCAACCGCCCCTGCCTTTGCAATAGACGAGGCTAACAGGATAAACGGGATTGATAGGATAAGGTGCGAATCAGATGGCAACCGAAGAGCAGATACAGGTGGTGATGAACGCGCTGGCTGATCCGATACCCTGCCCCGAATGTGGTGTGCGGGTGCGCTTTGGGGACCTAGAATGCCCGCGCTGCGGCGAAGACATCTACGACGACCTGAAGGCGTGGGCGGAACGGGTGGTGGATGAGGTGATTATCTCTGAATCGAACTAGGCACCAGCAGATATGAGTATGCTGACTATTTCAGTATAACCGTTTACAGTCGCAGCGTGCAGAGGCGTAATGCCGTCGTGATTGCCTGAATTAAAATCAGCGCCGGCAGTGATGAGTGCTCTAGCTATTTCGGTATGACCGTTCGCAGCCGCACCAAGCAGAGGCGTAACACCATCCTGATTACTAGAATTGAAATCGGCACCGGCATCGATGAGTGCTCTAGCTATTTCGGTATGACCGTTCGCAGCCGCACCAAGCAGAGGC